>JBEDIY010000001.1:0-6771 GCA_041173245.1 Bacteroidota bacterium
AAAAAAGAACTGATCAAAGATATTTACTTGTTTTGCAGAAGTACAGGACCTGCACTTTCCCCATTTAATGCTTGGCTTTTAAGCAAGAGCATCGAAACATTAGATGTTCGTATGGAAAGACATGCATCCAATGCTTTGTTTATTGCAGAGGCCCTAGAAAATCATGCAGCCATAGCTACACTTCGTTATCCTTTTTTAGCAAGCCACCCACAACATGCGATTGCTAAAAAACAAATGACCAATGGTGGTGGCATTGTTTGTTTTGAATTAAAGGGCGGACTAGAAGCTGGTAAAACATTTTTAAACAACTTAAAAATGTTGTCGCTGACAGCTAACCTTGGAGATACTAGAAGCATTGCTTCTCACCCTACAAGCACTACACACGCAAAATTGTCGGAAGCAGAAAGACTTGCTGTAAACATTACACCTGGTCTTATTCGCATTTCTGTAGGACTAGAGCACAGAGATGATATTTTAGCTGATATTGTACAAGCACTTGCTGCTATTTAGCCGCATAACGTATACCCCCTAAAATATGTTTGAGGTACACTGGGTCTGCAAAAGACACGTTGGTATGCCCTAGCTCTGTGTAAAATGCTTTACCACCATCAAATTTATGGCACCAAGCCATTGGATGTGAATCGCCCATTTCACCACCTTCATAGGTTTTTTCGTCAATATTAATGAGGATATGTAATCCAGGTTGCATGTCTTTGAAATTATACCACTCATCAAAACGTTTCCACTGCGCAGGCAAATGTTTGGTAGACTTATGATTCGCATCTACAATATTTAATACAGCTTCTTGCTGTTTGGGATGACTTTTAAAATAACCACCCACGAGTTGATTGTACCAAGGCCATCCATACTCTGTATCGGTGGCTGCATGTATCCCCACAAAGCCTCCGCCATTGTTGATGTATTTTTTAAAAGCCACCTGCTCCGCTTCATTAAAAACATCACCCGTTGTACTCATAAATACAACTGCATGATAGGTAGATAAATTGTCTTGTAAAAAAGTTGCCGATTCTGAAGTCGTATCAACTTGCATATTATTAGCTTGTCCTAATTTTTGGAGTGCTGCAACAGCTACCGGAATAGAACTATGGTAGAAGCCTTTGGTTTCAAAAAATACCAAAATTTTAAGTGGCTTTGGGGCATTTACACGCGCTGAAACACCCGCAAAAACACCTGTTGCAATTACTAGGAGTGCAATCAATAAAAGGTTTGATTTATTTTTCATAAATAACATTTGAAAATTACTTAAATTGAACCCTAATGTAAGAAAAACGATTAACAATTTGCCTATGAAAATGAAAACAGGAATCATGCTAGCCGCCATGATGTTTTTACAATATTATATTTGGGGTGCCTGGTATGTGACAATGGGGCCCTACATGGATACTTTATTTAAAGCAGAAGGGCAAAATGTTGTAGACCTTGCAAAAGGTGCTACCTATGGCGCTGGCGCTATTGCTACCATGTTATCCCCTTTTTTTGTAGGTATGATTGCAGACCGTTTTTTTGCAGCCCAAAAAATCATGGGCATCTTACATATTATTGGTGCAGCACTTCTATTTTATGCTACTAAAATGACAGGTACAGCAAGTTTTTACTGGGTAATATTAGCCTACTCTTTACTATACATGCCAACCATTGCATTAAGCAATAGTGTTGCATTTGCACAAATGAGTGACCCTGGTAAACAGTTTCCATGGATTCGTGTTTTTGGAACACTCGGTTGGATTGTAGCTGGACTTGTGATATCTAAATTAGCTATAGGAAATGGAGAAACCACTTTTATTATTGCCGCTGGAGCATCTGCATTACTTGGTGTATTTAGTTTTATACTTCCAAATACCCCACCAAAATCTACGGCTAACAATACTTCGTTTGGTGCCATTTTTGGTGCCGATGCGTTTGTTCTTTTAAAGGAAAGATCTTTTTTACTCTTTTTTATTGCCGCCATTTTAATTTGTATCCCGCTTTCTTTTTACTACGGATTTGCGGGTTCATTTTTAGGTGAATTTTGGGGCGCTAATACAGCTGCTAAAATGACACTTGGCCAAATGTCAGAAGCTTTATTTATTATTACCATCCCGTTTTTATTTTATAGGCTTGGTGTTAAAAAAATGCTTGTGTTAGGAATGGCAGCATGGGCGCTTCGCTATATCTGTTTTGCATATGGCAGCATGGATGCGGAGTGGCTATTGTATGCTGGCGTTATTTTACACGGCATTTGTTACGACTTCTTTTTTGTAACAGGCTATATGTACACAGAAAAAATGGCCGGTGAAAAAATCAAAAATGCAGCACAAAGTTTATTTACATTTGCCACCTACGGCGTAGGTATGTTTATTGGCACTAATTATAGTGGCTATGTAGCAAATGCCTATAACCAAAGCACTACTATTAATGGCGTTACAACACAACAACATATTTGGGAAACCATTTGGTTATATCCTGCACTTATTGCAAGCGTTGTTTTAGTATTATTTATATTATTTTTTAAAGAAAAAAAGCAGCTCGCTGCACAGTAAAAAATTATGAAGAAGATTGCTATGTTAGGTTCCGGCTTTATTGGCCGTTTTTATGCAGAAGCACTGCAAGGTTATAGAAGTAGAGATAAAGTAGTTTCGATATACTCACGCAGAGAAGAGTCCGCTAAAAAGTTTGCAGAAGATTACGCTTGCGAACATTGGACTATAGAAATGGAGGAAGCGATAGCAAATCCAAATGTAGATATTGTATGTATTGCATTACCCAATAATTTACATGAAGCAGCGGTTATGCTTTGTTGTAAACACAAAAAAGCAGTGATGACAACAAAGCCACTAGGCCGAAATGCAGCAGAGGCGAAACGTATGTTAATCGCCGTAGAGGAAGCGGGTATATTTAATGGCTACCTCGAAGACCTTGTGTATACCCCAAAATTTATTAAAGCCACACAGTCTGTTAAAGATGGGGCACTTGGTAGAATTCTATGGGCGAAGTCTAGAGAAACACATCCTGGCCCACACAGCGAATGGTTTTGGGATATAGAACAAGCAGGTGGTGGTTGTATTTTAGACTTAGGTTGTCATTGCATCGAAATTGCACGTGGTTATATTGGTAAAGACATTAAGCCCATAGAAGTGATGTGCTGGGCAGACACACAAGTAAAACCCATTGATGCAGAAGACCATGCTATTGGTCTTGTAAAATACGAAAACGGCGCCATTGGTCAATTTGAAGTAAGCTGGACTTTTAGAGGTGGCCTTGATTTAAGAGATGAAGTAATGGGTACCGAAGGCACTATTTGGATCAATAGTTTTTTACGTACTGGCTTTGATATGTTTACCACTGGAAAAGGTGGCGACTATATTGCAGAAAAAGCAGAAAGCAATAGTGGCTGGTTATTTCCGGTAGGTGACGAGTTAAATGAACTTGGCTACAACCACATGTTTATGGATATGTTTAATGCCATGGAAAAAGGCGTTGATCCTAAAGAAACATTTTATGATGGTTATGTAGTAAATGCTATTATTGACGCGGCTTACAAGTCTGCAAAAACTAAATTATGGGAGCCCGTGGTACTAGATATTTGGAGAGGCCAAACAGGCCTTACCAAAGAAAGTCATTTGGTAGAATATGATGCGGATCATTATTTAATCAAAGAAGAGATGACACATTATGGTGCTAAAAAATTAATCCTTAAACATAAGACCACCGGTAAAATATCGGATCAGATCATTGAATAAGAACAAACAAATTACGTATTAAAAAAGGGAGCTACTAAATGTCTCCCTTTTTTAATGCCTCTACTGCAAAGTTTGCAGCGCGCGCTGTTAATGCCATATAGGTAAGTGAAGGATTTTGATTGGCACTTGATGTCATACAAGCGCCATCTGTTACAAAAACATTTTTTGCATCCCACACCTGATTGTTGCCATTTAATACAGAAGTTTTAGCATCTCTACCCATTCTAGCAGTCCCCATTTCATGAATGCCATGACCAATAGCATGACCGTTATCATAACTAGAAATATTTTTTGCACCACCGGCCTCCAACATCACTTTTAATTCGGCTACAATGTCTTTGCGCATGTCAAGTTCATTTTGTTTGAGCTCACAATCCATAGACAGCACCGGCAAATTCCATTTGTCTTTTTTATTTGGGTCTAACGAGATTTTATTTTCGTGATAAGGAAGTATTTCACCAAACCCTGTGGCACCAATTGTCCAAGAACCAGGCTCTGTAAGGGCTTCCTTAAATGCAGCACCAATAGAAAGTTCTGCAACTTCTCTACTCCAACCTTGTCTTCCGGCACCACCCTGATAACCAAACCCACGCAAATAATTTCTTTTATCGTTACCCATATTTACAAACCTTGGGATATAAAAACCATTAGGTCTGCGGCCATACACATATTTATCTTCAAATCCTTCAATAGTACCAGACGCGCCTAAATTATAATGATGATCCATTACATTGTGTCCGAGCTCTCCACTACTACTTCCCAAGCCGCCTGGCCAAATATTTGTTGCCGAATTAAAGAGCACCCACGCCGAGTTTAAGGCAGAAGCATTTAAGAAAACGATTTTAGCATTAAATGTGTATGTTTTATTCGTTTCTGAATCAAGCACTTCTACGCCATCCGCTTTTTTGGTATTCTTGTTGTATAAAAGTTTAGTAACAATTGAAAAAGGCCTTACCGTTAAGTTGCCCGTTTTTAAGGCAGCGGGCATCGTAGAAGATTGCGTACTAAAATAACCGCCAAATGGACATCCTTCCCAACACCTATTTCTAAATTGACAATTGGTTCTACCTTCAATCGCTTTTGTTAAATTGGCAACTCTTCCAATAATTAAATGCCGATCTCCTTTAAATTTTTCTTTGATTCTTGCTGCCACATCTTTTTCTACACAGTTTAAATCCATGGGTGGCAAAAATTGACCATCGGGTAAATGCGGAAGACCTTCTATGGAGCCACTAATGCCGGCAAATTTTTCTACATGATCATACCAAGGTGCAATGTCTTTGTAACGAAGGGGCCAGTCTACGCCAACGCCTTCTTTTCCATTGGCCTCAAAATCTAAATCACTGAGACGATAGCTTTGTCTTCCCCATAATAATGAACGACCTCCCATCCTGTAACTTCTCCACCAAGTAAAAGGTTTTACTTCGGTGTACGGACAATCTTCTTCATTGGTCCAGGCGTCCATAACTGCTTCACTTGCAGCCCAACCCCTATGTATCACAGGATATTTTTCTTGTTGTTCTGCAGTAGTGCGGCCACGATGTGGCGTATCCCATGGATCATTATTAACGCCTTTATAATCTTTAATGTGCTGATGATCTTTACCACGTTCTAATAATAAAACTTTGAGTCCTTTTTCGGTGAGCTCTTTGGCAGCCCATCCGCCACTAATGCCAGATCCAATGACAATGGCGTCGTAGGTATTACCAGCCGCGGCTTTGGTGTTGAGGTAAGCTGTATCTGACATCGTGTTTGTTTTTAAAAATTAAAGTGTACCGTTTTTAATTTGCTCCACCGCATAATTGGCAGCGCGCGCAGTAAGTGCCATAAATGTTAAGGATGGGTTTTGTGTGCTGGTAGAAGTCATAGCAGCACCGTCCGTGACAAAAACATTTTGACACAAATGCAATTGATTCCACTCATTTAACATAGATGTTTTTGGATCTCTACCCATACGTACACCCCCCATTTCATGAATATCTAATCCGGGCGCTTGCTTGCTATCATATGTCCCAATATTGGTGCAGCCTGCTTTTTCTAGCATCTCTGCGCCTTGCTTTAAAAAATCTTGCAATAACTTTTCATCGTTATCATCATAATCTACAGAGGTAATTATTTGCGGAATACCCCATGCATCTTTTAATGTGGGATGCAAACGAACATGGTTGCTTTCTTTTGGAATCGTTTCACCTTGCATCATCATAAAAATACTCCATGGTCCTGGCTCTGTAATTGCTTCCTTAAAATCAGCACCAATCCCTTCGGCACCTGCCCTTCCCCTACTTGCACCAAAAAAAACCATGTATCCGCGCAAAAAGTCAGTTTCTTGCTTATGCACGTTTCTAAAATTAGGCATCATTACCTGCGTTGGTCTACGGCCATAATAATACTGATCTAAATGACCATCGTAACTAGCGGTAATGCTCCCTCTGTAATTATGAAAAGCAATATATTTTCCTAATAACCCATTGTCATTACCAAGACCATTTGGAAATCTTTTGGATGTAGAGTTTAATAAAATCAAATTGGTATTGATGCAAGCCGCATTTACAAAAATGATTTTTGCAGAGAAAATAATTTCTTCTTTAGTAACCGCATCAATCACTTTTACGCCTGTTGCTTTTTTAGTTGCATCATCATAGATAATGGAATGCACGACAGAGTTAGGGCGTAGTGTTAAATTACCTGTTTTTTGTGCCCACGGAAGCGTTGATGCATTACTACTAAAATACCCCCCAAACGGGCAACCTCTCTCACACAAACTTCTTGCCTGACACTGTCCGCGCCCTTGCTCCAAATGGATAGGGTTTGGCTTTGTTAAATGCGCACAACGCCCTTGTATAACGCGCCTATCTTTATAACTGTTATTGATTTTGTTAACCATTTCTTCCTCGACACAATTCATTTCCCAAGGAGGTAAAAAATCGCCATCGGGAAGCGTATCCAGCCCATCTTTATTGCCGCTTATGCCGGCAAATTTTTCGACATGGGTATACCATGCATCGATGTCTTCGTATCTGATAGGCCAGTC
>JBEDIY010000002.1:0-8570 GCA_041173245.1 Bacteroidota bacterium
CTAAATAAATGTTTTTGACAGTACACGCGCACACCAATATTTTGTTGCACCAGCCTTTCACTCACTTCTTTTACAAAAGTTTCGTAACCACTGTAAACAATAGGATATCCTCTAGAGCCAATGATGGCAATTTTTAATGGTTGTTTGGTATGGTTATCATTGCTTTTCAATACACGCCATTATTTGTTCGTTAAACTGCGTTCTCGAAAACTTTTCTTGCATGCGTGCTTTTGCCTCTGCGCCCATATTTTTCCGGTATGCTTCGTCGGTAATTAAAGGCTCTATAATTGTAGCCGCAGCGGATGCATTGTTAATGGGTATCAGTAACCCCGATACATTATTTTCTATCATTTCCATGGCGCCACCTTGCTCCGTGGCAACTACTGCTAGGCCTGCTGCCATGGCTTCTGTAACCACTGCTGGCGCTGGGTCGGGGAGTAATGACGGCAAAATAAATACATCCAGCGCACCATAAATATTGGTGATATCGGACCTATATGGGAGTTGCGTAACCTGACCTTGTAGCCCGTGCTTTGCAATTAATTGATTGATATTATCGTGCAAATATTCGTACCCTGCAAATGCATCACCCACCATTAAAAAGTGAACATATTTATGTGTCTTATAAAGTTCACCTGCAATTTGTATAAAGTAATCTTGTCCTTTCCAAAAATGCACACGACCCATCATGCCAATTAAAATAGTAGTTGGGCTAATGTTAAGTGTTTGGCGTAAATCACTTTGTATGTTTTCAAACAACCAATAATCAACACCGTTATACAGTACATCAATTTTATGTGGTGATACATATTTTGTCCAATGTGTTTTTACCGCTTCAGAAACTGCAATGGCCTGGTTGTTTTTTGTGTTTATTAAACCCGATAAAATTCTAAAAAGTAAGTATGGCTTTTCAATAATTTCATGAATATGCCAAAGGTGTCTAATGCCAAGTTTAGATGCTACAAAAACACCCACAATAACACCCGTTGTATTGGAATAAATAAGGTCAATTTTCTCCGTTTTACAAAGGGTAGTAAGTAGGCGATAAGCCTTAAAATTGGCCACCAATCTGTTAAGTATACCTGAAGGGTTTAGGTATTGTCTGCGTAAAATACCCAAATCGGTAATAACCACCGCCGCTCCAATAGCCTCTAGTTTTTGAACCAGGGGTCCAGTTTCAGACAAAACCACCGTGGCCGTGTGTCCCCTTTTTGCACACAACTCATTGATAGCCAGTAATATTTTACTGGCGCCGTACAAATCGGATGAGCTATGTAAAAACAGTATTCGCATATTGTATTTGGAGCCGTAAATATAACCACAAAATAAATTCAGTGACAGATAAAAACATATTAAAAAAAATGTAGTTATATATAAATAATGGCCGAATAACCTAAATTTGCCACCACATGGATATCGCAAAATATTTACAAGCTGTACAAGCTACCATCAACGATTTAGACCCTGCTGTGCTTGGATCCTTTGCCAATCATATAGAGGGCGCCTATAACAACAATCAAACCATTTATATTATTGGAAATGGCGGTAGTGCTGCAAACGCCTCTCATTTTGCACAGGATTTGGCCAAAGGCATTTTTTTTGAAAAGCCTGTTGCAAAAACCATGAAGGCCATTAGCCTAACAGATAATATTGCTCACATTACGGCCATTGCCAACGACACTGGCTATCAAAATATTTTTAGCGCACAGTTAAATACTTATGCCCAAAATTCGGATGTATTAATTTGTATTAGCGGTTCTGGTAATAGCGAAAACATTGTGGAAGCAGTTAAAGCCGCAAAGCAAAAAAATATGTTTGTGATTGGCGTTACTGGTTTTGACGGCGGACAATTAAAAACCATGGCTAATTTTTCGGTGCACGTACCCCTCAACGAAATGTGTACTGTCGAAAGTATTCATTCTATTATTTTTCATCTGATTGTATTAGAACTCAGAGAAAGGCTTGCCGGACATATGGTGAGCGGTATTTAATGGCATCTATTTTTTATGGAAATACTCATTACAGGTGGCGCAGGTTATATAGGCAGCGTTGTTGGTGAACACCTGCAAACATTTGGTTATAGCCTAGTAGTAATTGATGATTTAAGAGACGGTAAAAAAGAAGCAGTACCAAGCGGCGCTGCATTTTATGAGGCAGATTTTTCAAATACCAATATTTTAGATACCATTTTTACAACACATAACATTACTTGTGTTATTCATTTAGCAGCGTCTGCTAATGTGCCAGACTCTGTTATTCATCCACTACCTTATTACGAAAACAATGTAACCGCTACCATAACGCTTTTAAATAAAATGAAGCAGTACGGTGTTATGTCTATTTTGTTTTCTTCTACGGCTGCGGTGTATGGTATACCTGTAAATGATACCATTACTGAATCTGATATTTTAAAGCCGGTAAATCCATACGGTTGGTCTAAACTTTTTGATGAACAAATTATTGCTGACACTGCCGCAGCGCATGGGCTTAACTATATTATTTTTAGGTACTTCTGCGCCGCAGGCGCAACAGCCTTACACGGAGAGTCGCGCGGGTACGAATCACATCTAATTCCGCTAGTAATTGATACAGCACTGGGTAAAAGAGAAGAAATAAAAGTATTTGGCAATGCGTTTCCAACCCTCGATGGTACTGGCGTTCGTGATTATATCCATGTAAGTGATATTGCCAAGGCCCACGAATTAGCACTTGCTAAAATGGATACCGTAAACAATCAAATTTTTAATTTAGGCACCAATGCTGGCTATTCGGTGCTACAAATAATTGAGGAAACCCAAAAGGTATTGGGTCAAAAAGTTAACTTTAGCATTGTAAAGGAAAGACCCGGTGATCCGCCATCATTAATTGCACTTGCGCATAAAGCAAAGCAGCTATTAGGTTGGGAGCCAGCTCATACTTTACAAGACATTATTACATCAGTGCATGCGTGGAGAAACAATCCGCGTTATTAAATACAAACTATGGTTGTTTCACAAACTCCTTTGCGTTTAAGTTTTGTTGGTGGCGGCACCGATTTTGCTTCTTTTTATAAGGCACATAAAGGGCAGGTTATTTCTGCAACCATTGACAAATACATTTATGTAATTATTAAAAAAAGGTTTGATGATTTAATTGTACTGCATTACACCGAAAACGAAATTGTAGAAAACGTTGCCGATATCAAACACGACATTATTAAAGCGGCATTACAACATGTAGGCATACAAAAAGGAATCGAAATTATTACCCTCGCCGATATTACGGCAAAGGGCTCTGGGCTTGGTTCTTCGTCAGTATTAACCGTAGGGCTTTTAAATGCTTTGTACCATTTTCAAGGCTTGCAGGTGAGTAGTGAGCAAATTGCAAAAGAAGCTTGCACCATAGAAATTGAGATGCTAAATAAACCAATAGGTAAGCAAGACCAGTATATTGCAGCTTATGGTGGTATTAAAAAAATTGAATTCAATTCAGACGAATCTGTACGCATAACATCACTACCTTTTTCAGATAGCGATAAAAATAAATTACAATCTGCCATTATTTTACACAACACCAGTGTAATGCGTAAAGCAGAGAGTGTGCTAGAAGAACAGTCTAGTAATATTGCCCATAAAATACAAGAATTAAAAACCATTGCGGGTTTAGTGGACCAGTTAGAAACTGCCTTTGCCAACAAGCAATTTGAAGTACTGGGTGATTTGCTCGCGATTAATTGGGAAAATAAAAAAAAGCTAGCAAGCGCCGTTAGTAATGACCACATCAACCAAATGGTAGAAGTAGCACTTGCTAATGGAGCCACGGGTTGTAAAATTGCCGGTGCGGGTGGTGGTGGTTTTTTAATGAGCTATGTGCCTGTACAAAACCAAGAAGCGTTTAGAGCCGCAATGAGCGCTTATAAAGAACTCCCTTATACTTTTGATCCGGCTGGGTCCCGTATTTTATTAAACGTAAAATAAAACCCTAGCTTGTATGAAAGCATTTTTATTAACCGCAGGACTCGGAACCCGTTTACACCCCATCACACACACGTTACCAAAATGTTTGGTGCCTATTGCCGGTAAGCCTTTAATAGATTGGTGGTTTTTATCAATGCAAAAAGCAGGCGTTACAGAAGTGCTTATTAATTTACATCACCTCCCAGATATGGTGATGGCGCATGTAAACAATATAGATACGCCCATAAAAGTTGAATTTGCGTATGAGCCCATTTTATTGGGCAGCGCTGGTACGCTGATTGCCAACAAATCCTTTGTTGCAAACGAGACATCATTTTTTATTTTTTACGGCGATAATTTAACCAATGCGAGCTTGTCTGGTTTGTATGATTTTCATGCATCGCAGCCACATAATTTTACCATGGCTTTGTTTGAAACCAATAACCCGAGTGGTTGTGGGATTGTTTCGCTTAACAATGATTTTACCGTTACTCATTTTGAAGAAAAGCCAGCAAACCCAATATCTAATGTAGCCAATGCCGGATTGTATGTTGCATCACCAGCTATTATTGATTTATTAGACAGCGCTAAAACACCGGCTGATATTGGTTTTGATCTACTGCCTTTATTGGTTGGTAAAATGAGTGGATATAAAATTAACGACTACCTAATAGATATTGGAACACACAAAAATTTAGAAAAAGCAAGGCAAGATTGGCCCTTATTAATTTCTTGATTTAATAACCACTGCCGGCGAACCTGCCACTACACTATACGGTGGAACATCTTTAGTAACCACCGCGCCAGCTGCTATCACTGATCCTTTACCAACAGTAACACCTGCTAATATAATGCTATTAGATGCGAGCCAACAATCGTCTTCTATTGTTACAAATGAAACAGTAACGCCCTGATCTTTCATAGGCAAAGTAGGGTCAGAAAAATTATGATTTTCGGCGTAAATACTTACCCCCGGCGACATCATTACATTATTCCCAATAGTGATAAGTCCAGAACATCCAATATAAGCGCCTGGTCCAATATTTGAATTGTTACCAACAATTAAGCCAGCACCAATGCTGCCACCATAAATATTAGAGGGTCTGATAATGGCATTTTTACCAATGGTTACCCGGTTGCCAAGTTGAATGCCATTTGTGCTTAAGCAGTTTATTTCGGCGCCATCTTCAATAATTAAATCTTTTCCAGCACTTAAATAATGCGCATACCTAATAGATGCGTTTTTACCAACTAGTACAAGCCCGCTTGATTTTTTAAAACTTAAACGTTCGTAACTACCTTTTAGTGCAAAAATAAAAAGGCGCAGCAGTGTAATAAAAAGATCTCTCTTTTTCCACGAACCTTCAAATCTAGATTGTATGTGTGCAAATAAACTGATGCGTAAAAATTTGCAGTAAATATAGGCAAACCTTTTAAATAAGGGTAAAAGCTAGTGTTATTGCGGCTTGGCATGAATTATGCTGCGCTCAAACACGGCCTCCAAAGCAGTTAAAGTTTTGCCCCAGGTAAAATGTGTGAGCCGCTCGGTGCCCTTTTGTTGTAACGATTCTAATAAGGCCTGATCTTGTAATGTTTCTGCTATTAATGTACTTAATGCATCTGGGTTATAAGGGTCAAAACCAATGGCGGCGTTTCCGGCAACTTCTGCTAAGCAACTATTGTTAGAGACAAGTACCGGTACCCTGTGTGCAAATGCTTCTAAGATTGGAATACCAAAACCCTCGTTAATAGATGGGAAAACATAAAGTGCTGCATGCTTATAAAGTGTTGCTGTTTGGCTGTCGGTTAAAAAGCCGGTAAAAATAACGCGCTCTTTTAATAGGCTTGATGCAGCTACCATTTCAAAAACAGCATCGTCTTTTAGTGTTGGCTTATTGCTTTTTTGCCCTACAATAATGATGTAAAGATCTTGAGGGTTGTTTTGTAAAAGCAATTCAAAAGCTGTGAGTAATGTAGTTAAGTTTTTTCTTTTTTCGATGGTGCCAACGTGTAGGATGTATTTTTTACTAAGTAGGGGTTCTATGCTATGGTCCACCACTGCGCTAAATTCGTTTTCTGCAATACTCGATTTTGGTCCAATATGTATAGGAACAATTTTAGTAGTATCAATACCTGAATATTTTGCAATTTGATCCTTTGCATAATTTGTAACCGTTACAATAGTGCTTGATTTTTTTGCTGCGCTAATGCCAACTGTATTAAAAAACCAAAGCCAGTATTTATTATAATGCGCTGGATATTCCCAAAAAAAAGCATCATGAAAAACCGGAACCGTAGTAAAGCCCAGGTGCATATAGGGAACAAAATAATCGGTACAAAAAACAAGCTTACAGCCGTTTAAACAGGCTTTTATGGGAAGTGTAACCTGTTTCCAAAAAATATAATTTACCTGCTCCCTTAGCTTGCCAATTTTACTACTGCCTGTGTATACAGGTAGGCGGCTATCTAAAAAAACGTATTCAAATTGTAAATCTTGCTCACTATTTTTTATGGCCTTACACAGTTCACTCAAATAAGTATGCGCACCCGTTTTTGCAATTTTTAAATCGCGGATATCAATACCTATTTTTTGTTTTTTTACCTGCATAGTGTAATTACATTTTAATAGCAGTATAGGATTTTGGAATACCAAATAGTGTTTCTACCTGAATGGTAGCCTCCGGGAAAATTTGCTGAAATCTTTTTTTAGAAAACATGAGGGTAGACCTTGATACTTCAAGTGCCGCCTTATATGTTTTTTGTTTTGGAAAGTAATTGATGTTAAATAACATAATAAAAACCGCCCTTACCTGGTGCGGTATGAACTGAAAAAGGGGTAGCAAACTATGCGGCTCCAATGGAAACCACAAACTTGGTGTTTGAATCATGTATTTGCTGCAAACCCTGTTTACTTCCGAAGCAAACATTGCTTGGTTTTGGTAGCTACCTACATGTTCAATTACAGAGTTGGAAAAAATTAAATCAAAGTCGCCTGCCTGGTAAGGTAAATCTAGTGCGTTGCCTTGTACCCAAACAAAACCCTTGGTATCACCGCTGCTTGCTGCAATGCGGTCTTCTAAGTTTAAAAGATAAATGGTGCAGCGTTCATTTTGCCAGCCCATATGCTTCCAAAAATCTATTTCGCCACCAATATCTAAAATTTTAATGCTGTCTTTTTGTTCCAGTAACCGCTCTATATGTTGTTGTTGCGCTGCAAACCTTTTTTGTCTAATTCTATTTACAAAAGAATCTTTTTTATGATGGTTTACAAATAATTTAAATACGCTCATCTCTAACTTTCTTATTTGATAGACGGTTCTAAACGACTACTCATACTAATAAGTAATCCCGTTAAAATCCATGTTATATAGCTGATGTAAATGTATGACTCTGCCTCCGAAGTAAAAAGTGGTATGAGCATACCTACTTTTACTAAAAAAATAAATAAGGCAAGCCTTCTAATTTTACCCGGTTGGGTTTTAAATAGTTGGAGTGCTTTGCGCATCACCATAATGTACATAGCAATGTATATACCGGCTGTAACAATGCCGGTTTGAACGCCAATAATAATAAACTGATTTTCGCCCCCCACATTATACCCCGAAAATCCGGATACACGGCCCGCATTACCCAGTCCAATACCTAATGGGTTTTTGATCATCGATTCTAGACCATTGGCCCACTCAATTAAATGCCCCACACTAGAAGCGTTGGTAAATGTGATGGAGTTGATAATAAAATCTACAAAATCGTTATTAAAAGAAATGAGCAGTAAAATACCGCCCGCAGCAAGTGCGGCCGTATGAATGAGTTGTAAGAGTAATTTCTTTTTGGTGAGTATAGCATATACATACAGCATAATGCAATAGCTCGCAAATGAAGCCCTCGAAAGTGCAAAGCTTACACAAAACATACTAGCCCCAAGTGCAACTGTAGTAAATTTATTGAGGCTTATTTTATTATCTGATGTGGTAACCATGGCGGCTACTGCTGCCAGTGAAATAAGTGATGCTGCTGCAAGTTCTAATGGGGTAGAAAATAAGCTAGCAAATCGTTTCATACCATTTTCAATTTCAAAAGTCCAGGTTAGGCCATAAGAACCAGAAGGATTTTGATCAAAAAAATGATCATTATAACTTGCGTAACCGCTAACTGATTGTATATGCGTGTACGTTAAAACTTCTATAAGTAAAACCGATCCTACAGCTACAGTTAATATACCTATGAGCGTATAAATTTGTTGTAAGTGTATCGCGTCTTTTTGTAGAAGCCTTCCGGTAAAATATACGAGCGGGAAAAAGCTTAAACTTTTGAGTGCAATGAGTCTTTCAAAAAAAGTATAGGTACCAATGGGTAAAAGTGCATATAAAATATTAATGCACAAAAACGAAAACATTAATTTGTCTATGAGGGTCCAGTTGTTGTCAGATTTTAACTGACTAATGGCGTAGAGTAAAAAAAGGATAATGCTGGTTTCTTTAAAAACTTGGAAAAATGGGATTAGTTTTTCAAGGCCAAACATATAACACACCGAGAGTGATATGGTGTAAATAGGAAGCCCAAAAATGATAAATAAAAAGATGCCCTGTTCTCTTTTTTTGTAAAGTGCATGAATTGCCGCAAAAAAGGCACTGC
>JBEDIY010000003.1:0-8957 GCA_041173245.1 Bacteroidota bacterium
GTTTGCATCCATGGTAATAAAGTAAACCACGGCGAACATTATTTATATACCGAAGAATTTTTAGACGCTTTAGATCAAAATCTAAAAGTGAAACTAGGATAATTTGGTTTCATATACCGTATAAAAAAAGACGTTGAATTTTCAACGTCTTTTTTATTTTAAATACCTTTTGATTTCTTTTTCTACATCGCGGGCTTTAATGGTTTCGCGTTTATCATGTAGCTTTTTACCTTTTCCTAGTCCTATTTCTACTTTCACTAAATTTTTATCGGTAAAAAAAACGCGCAGCGGTACAATGGTGTATCCTTTTTCTTTTAAGCGACCTTGTATTTTCTTTAACTCCTTTTTATTAAGTAATAATTTTCGGTCGTGAACGGCAATATGGTTGTTGGCGGTTCCGTGGGTATAGGAGGCAATAAATAGTCCACGCATCCAGAGTTCTCCATCATCAAATAAGCCAAAGGCATCGTTAAAACTTAACTTACCATCCCTTATTGATTTTACTTCGGTACCAAGCAAAACAATACCTGCCACATATTTGTCTTCGATGTGGTAGTTGAAATAAGCCTGCCGGTTGTTCATTTCGTTTGTCATGGGATGTATATTACCCCTTAAACAGCACCGATAGTTGAGCTAGTTTTTCTTTTAAATTTTTTCGCTCTACAATGAAGTCTAAAAATCCGTGTTCCAATAAAAATTCACTTCTTTGAAATCCGGGTGGTAAGTCTTTTTTGATTGTTTCTTTAATAACCCTTGGTCCTGCAAAACCAATAAGCGCGCCAGGTTCAGCGATATTTAAATCGCCAAGCATACCAAAGCTTGCAGAGATACCTCCAAAAGTAGGGTCGGTGAGAAGTGATATAAATGGTAAGCCAGCGTCCGATAGTTGAGAAAGTTTACCACTTGTTTTCGCAAGTTGCATTAAGCTAAAAGCACTTTCCATCATACGCGCACCGCCACTTTTACTGATTACTAAGTAGGGAAGTTTGTGTTTGATACAATAATCTACAGCACGACTAAATTTTTCACCCATCACACTGCCTAGTGAGCCGCCAATAAATTCAAAATCCATACAGGCCACTACGTAACCTTCACCCACTAAATTGCCGGAAGCCACGCGCATCGAATCTTTTAGATCGGTAGCGGCATGAATATCATCTAGTCTTTTTTGGTAGGGTTTTAAATCGGTAAAGCCAAGGGCGTCTTTACTTTTAATATTGTCAAATAGTTCGGTGTAGTTTCCATCATCAAAAAGGATGTCAAAATATTCTTGACTTCCAATGCGGTGGTGGTGGTTACATTTATCACATACGTATAAGTTTTCGGCGAGCTCGTTTGTTGTTGATATATGATTACACTCGGGGCATTTGTTCCAAAGTCCTTCGGGTGTTTCTTTTTTATCTGCTGTTGAAGTTAAAATACCTTTGCGAATACGCTTAAACCAACGTGGTTTAGCATTCTCTTGCTCCTGCAATTCTTCGCCGGTTAAATTAGCTTCAAAATCTTCTTCTCGTTCTTTTTTCATACTGGCTATCGTTAAAATATGAAGGGAAATAGATTATGCGTTTCTATTGATACAGTTTAAATCTTCGAAGGCAACTTCTAGGCGTTTGATAAAGCTTTCTTCACCTTTACGCAACCAAACCCTTGGATCGTAATATTTTTTGTTGGGCTTATCGGCACCATCTGGATTACCCAGTTGTGCTTGAAGGTAAGGTTCGTTTTTCTTATAAAATTCGTTGATGCCTTCCCAGAAAGCCCATTGTAAATCGGTATCGATGTTCATTTTGATGGCACCATATCCAATGGCTTCTCTAATTTGATGTTGCGGAGAACCACTGCCACCATGGAATACAAAGTATACAGGTTTTTCTGAGGTGTTAAATTCTTTTTGGATATGCAACTGGCTATTGTGTAAAATATCTGGACGAAGTTCTACATTACCTGGGCTATATACACCGTGTACATTACCAAACGCAGCAGCTACTGTAAAGAGATTACCTACTTTACTTAATTCTTTGTAAGAATAAGCTACATGTTCTGGTTGCGTATATAATTTATCGTTTTCTACGCCGCTATTGTCTACGCCATCTTCTTCACCACCGGTAACACCAAGTTCTATTTCGATGCTCATGCCAAGCGGTGCCATGCGTTTGTAAAAGGCAACTGAGGTTTCAATATTTTCTTCTAAAGGTTCTTCCGATAAATCTAGCATGTGTGAGCTAAATAGGGGTTGACCTTTTTCTTTATGAAAAGCTTCGCCGGCATCTAGTAAACCGCTAATCCATGGAAGCCATTTTTTTGAAGCGTGATCGGTGTGGAGTACCACAGGTACGCCATAATATTTGGCTACGTTATGAATATGTAAAGCACCAGAAACGGCACCAGAAATATTAGCTTGTAATTGATCGTTGGGCATCCCCTTGCCTGCAATAAACTGAGCACCACCATTTGAAAATTGAATGATAACAGGTGAGTTTACTTTAGCAGCGGTTTCGAGGGTAGCATTGATATTATTGGTGCCAATCGTATTTACGGCAGGAAGTGCAAATTGATTGTTTTTTGCGTCGTTGTATAAATTTTCTAATTCTTCTCCAAATAAGACGCCAGCTCTGTACTTTTTCATGTGTATTGATCTTGAATGTTTCGTATAAATATGAGTGTGCAAGATACTTTATTGCCTGCAAACACCTGTTAGCTTTTATCCCCTAAAACTGCTCCAAAAACCAGGCGCAATCGACCATTTATTTCGTAAGGCTCTGAATCACGTCATACTTGGTAACGATGTGGGAATCACCCTTTTCATCCTTTGCAATAACGGCACCATTTTTTTGGTTGATTAAAGTGCCTAGTTTTTCTACCGGCGTTAAAAAATCTACAACAGGGTAGGGCTGTTCCATAACACTGCCTACCGATTGATTTTTGATATCGGGGTTGGTAAATATTTGTTGAAAGAGTCCATTTTCACTAAGAGATCCCACCATATTTTGGACATCCATTACTGGAATATGTTCAATATCATATTTTTTCATGAGGGCCACGGCTTCAGCAATTAAATGATCTGGAGAAACAGTAATTAATTTTTGTCCGGCTCTACCACTCACGATGTCTTTAAATGTTTTCACATCTAAAAATCCACGCTCCATCATCCACTCGTCGTTGTAAATTTTTCCTACGTATCTACTACCGTGATCATGAAAAATACATACCACAACATCGGTGGGTTTTAATTCATGTTTTAACTGTTGTAAACCTTGTAAGCAACTACCTGCACTGTAACCGCAAAAGAGTCCTTCTTCTTTTGCAATGCGGCGGGCCATTACCGCGCCGTCTTTATCGGTTACTTGTTCAAACTTGTCAATCACGCTCATGTCATAGTTTTGAGGTACAAAGTCTTCCCCAAATCCTTCCGAAATATACGGGTGTACTTCGTTCATATCTATTTCACCCGTGTTATAATATTTTGTTAGGAGTGAACCATATACATCGATGGCCCATATTTTAATATTTGGATTTTTTTCTTTGAGGTACATCGCGCTACCTGTGATGGTACCACCGGTTCCGGCGGTGCACACGAGGTGTGTAATTTTACCTTCTGTTTGTTCCCAAATTTCTGGTCCTGTAGATTCGTAATGCGCTTGACGGTTGGCCAAATTATCGTACTGATTCATGTACATCGAATTTGGAATTTCTTGACCGAGTCTTTTGGCTACACTATAATAACTGCGTGGATCTTCGGGGAGTACATTGGTAGGGCAAATAATAACTTCGGCACCTACTGCTTTTAAAATATCTGCTTTTTCTTTGGACTGTTTTTCGGTGGTAACAAAAATGCATTTGTAACCTTTCACACAAGCTGCAAGTGCGAGGCCCATGCCAGTATTGCCACTCGTGCCTTCAATAATAGTACTACCTGGTTTTAGTTTCCCTTCGGCTTCTGCAACTTCTACCATTTTTAGCGCCATGCGATCTTTGATAGAGTTGCCCGGATTAAAATAATCTACTTTGGCAAGTATGGTACCTGGCCAGTTTTTGGTTATTTTATTGAGCTTGATAATAGGGGTGTTACCAATGGTTTCGAGAACATTATTGAGCCACATACAATGCTAACATTTGTTTGCTTACAAAGGTAATGGAAAGTTTTGGGCAATTTTGTTGCAAAAATCAGTTTGAAGCATTTGAACTGCTAGTCCAATACTATTGTGAAAAGCAGTAGCCGTGCTTATGCCGTGGCTAATAATAACTGGTTTGGCAACGCCAAGTACTGGAAGTCCACCATAGTTTTCGAAATGAAGGCGTTTAAAATACGCGTCTTCACTGTGGCCGCGCTCTTCAGCAATGTTATAGAATGATTCTGCTAATTTAAGGGCAATGTTTCCAGTGAATCCATCACATACAATAACGTTTGCTCTGGGTGTGAGAATATCACGTCCTTCGATGTTGCCAATAAAATGTATTTGTTTGTTTTGTTGCAGCAGTGGGTAAGTGGCTTGTGCTATTGCATTGCCTTTGCCTTCTTCTTCACCAATATTTAGAAGTCCAACTGTCGGATTGTTAACGCCCAACATAATGCTTGCATACAAACTGCCTAAAATGGCAAATTGATTGAGTTGTTCTGCTTTACAATCGGCATTGAGTCCAACATCTACTAAGATGCCCGTAGATCCATCCGATTTTGGCATGGTAGCACCAACGGTTGGTCGTAAAACACCAGGGATGGCTTTGATCGTAAACATAGCGCCCACTAGCATAGCACCGGTGTTACCTGCACTCATAAACGCATCAATTTTACCTTCAGCTAATAACTGAAATCCGATGGCAATAGAAGACTGTGGTTTTTCTTTGAGTGCTTTGGCTGGATGCTCGTTGTAGCCAATAATTTGTGGGGCATGTACTAAATGCAAATTAGGTGATGATACCTGGTGTTCCTCTAATAGAGGCTTTACCAAAGCTTCATCACCTATGCAGTATAAGTTGACATTTGTATTGTGTATAGCTAAATAAGATTTGACTCCTTTAACCGCTTCGAGCGGTGCAAAGTCTCCACCCATCATGTCTATACCAATATTCATGCGCAATATTTTAAGTTCGTGAATTGAACTAAAAGTAAGGCTTAGTTATGGAACTAGGCTTTAAGAGGAGCTTTCTCAGCTACTAACTTTCCTTTGTAGAACAATTTACCTTCACTTACGTGAGCGCGGTGACGTACATGCGTTTCGCCTGTAGTGCTGTCTTTACTTAAAGTAACTTCTTGCGCTACATAGTGTGTTCTTCTTTTTGCGCTACGTTGTTGCGAATGTCTGCGTTTAGGATTCGGCATATCTCGAAATTTTGAGTATTAATCTATGTTGTTTATTCTTTTACTTTTTTTTGTCTTTTGCGTCATCATTTCTGACGTCGTCTTTTCCAAAATTTTTAAATTGGTCGAGACCCTTCCATACCGTAGCATGTGTATCTGTGGTTGCGTCCCTATTCATTTGCGCTAGCTTTTCTAACACGCTAGGGTTGCATCCGGTGGTTCCGTTTGGCAGGTCTTTGCATCTTTTTTGAAGTGGGATACTGAGGTTGATAAACTCAAAAATCCAATCACTTACATGCAGGTGGCTTTCCGATCTGCTGATGTAAATAACATCAGGGTCCTCTTCTTGTTCGTTGAGGGTGTCTGGTTCATCTACAAGTTTAACAATGAGTTTAAACTCATCCCATAACTGAACCGGAAGGTCGTCGCCGCACCTATCACAAGAAGACTCCAATTGGCCGTCAACGTCAAATTGCAAAAGCATAAAACCATTGTTTTTTTCAAGGTTTAATTTGACAGTAGCGACACAATTTTTAAAATCCTGTGCTCCATAAGGTAAAAAGAACTCGTCCTTAATTTGGTATTCAAACAAATGATTCCCCGGCTTCAATCCCACAAATGCTATCTCGTATTCCCGCCGATGACTCATAACCGATTTTTAAGGGTTGGCAAAGTTAGGTCAAAATGACGGAAGTCCCAAAGGAAAATGGGATATTTGTAGACATGAAAAGATTTTTTATTTGCCTGGCTTTGGCGCTGCTACTCATGGGGTTTGGTTATTTCCCAGCCATGGTGGAGCAGTACTACAGTGTTGGCTTGTACCCAGTGCTGCTGTCAATACGGCTTGGGTTAACAGCATGGGTGCCATTTAGCATTGGAGATTTGCTTTATATAATTGTATGTATATACTTGATTTATAAGTTAATAATAAGTTTAATTAAAATTAAAAAAGAAGGTATAGATGGAGGAAAACTGTGGCGCGTTAGCGCCATAATCCTACTTGTGTGGGCCTCATTTAAATTGTTATGGGGGTTTAATTATGACCGCTTGGGTGCGGGGCACCTGCTTCATATTGAGCAAAAAGCGTATTCGGGAGCAGCGGTAGATAGCCTCGTAAACGAGCTTATTGATAGCCTCAATAGCACCAGAAAACAAATAAATGAGGAAAAAATACAGGTAGATACCCTCCCTGCAAACAACCCAGCTGCATATTTTACGATGGCACAGGAGGCCTATAATAAAGCCAAAGGCACTTATCCTTTTTTGCCTAAACAGGCCCCAAGGGTAAAAGCAACGCTTTTTAATCCGCTCGCCGATTATGTGGGTTTTACTGGATATTTTAACCCATTTACCGCAGAAGGTCAGGTTCGCACCGATATGCCAGGATTAGAGTTGCCTTTTGTGGCCTGTCACGAAACGGCGCATATGCTTGGGTTTGCGAGTGAGTCGGAAGCCAACTTAGTTGGATACTTGGTGGCTTTACAAAGTACCAACCCCTATGTTAGGTATAGCGCTTACAACGAAATTTTCACCTATGCCCAGCGGGAGCAATTTGTAATATTAGCGCAACAAAAAGATTCGGTGAGGTTTATGGGTGCGGTGGCGCAAAATAGAGCGCGCCTTGATACACTTGTAAAGCAGGACCGTAAAGCGGTGCGCAGGTTTTTTAATAAACACCGCAGCAGCGTGGCGCCCATTATGTCGGGTGTGTATGAACAGTATTTGTTTTTAAACAAACAAAATGCAGGACTTAAAAGTTATGACGAGGTCATTGGTTGGATCATCGATTTAAAACGAAAGCAACTAAAAATAATTAATTAAAAAAGAGTGATAAAAATATAAGATGAATAATACGCTAAAAGCAGTGCTCTCCATTTCACTCTGTTTTGTACTAGGATCGAGTGGAGGTCTATTAACGATCAATGAAATTGCCGGATGGTATGCAACACTCCAAAAGCCTAGTTTTAATCCACCCAACTGGCTATTTGGACCAGTATGGACGGCACTGTATATTATGATGGGTGTATCTTTTTATTTGGTGTGGCGCACGCCGCCTTCGGCGGCGCGCAAAAAAGCGCTGAGCGCTTTTTTGGTTCAGTTTGCACTGAACTGCGCCTGGACGCCAGTCTTTTTTTCGTTGCACATGACAGGTGCAGCCCTTGTTGTAATTGTACTGATGTGGCTCGCGATACTGCGCACGATTTTCCTATTCGCTCTGTTTTCAAAAACAGCGTCTTGGTTACTGGTGCCTTATATTAGCTGGGTAAGTTTTGCCACACTATTAAATGCAGCCATCTGGTGGCTGAACTAAAACTTGTTCTTCCACATCATGCTCTCGATTGGCTTGTTGGGCTGACCCGAGTATTTTGCGTTAGACTTTTGGTTGTACTTCACTTCAATTTCGCCATCCACCGGGAAATATATGAGTTGCCCAATTGGCATGCCCTTGTAGACACGCACGGGTTGTTTGCAAGAAATTTCCAGCGTCCAGTTTCCACAAAATCCAACGTCGCCTTTGCCGGCTGTTGCGTGGATATCTATACCCAAACGACCCGTAGAAGATTTTCCTTCTAAAAACGGAACGTGTGCATGCGTTTCTGTGTATTCAAGTGTAACCCCTAAATAAAATTTACTAGGCTCGAGCACAATGCCTTCGTCTGGGATTTCAAAATATTCTATGGTATTGTGCTTTTTAGCATCCAGTACTTCATCTACATAAAGTGCCATGGTGCTACCAAGGTGAACATCATAACTATTACTACCTAAATCTGCCCTGTCATAAGGCACCACTTTGATCGTCCCTTTCTCCATTTCTTCTAAAATACGCGTGTCTGTCAGAATCATTTTTGTGTTTATTTATTGTTGGAATGCAAATAAATCTTAAATCTGCAAACTAAACCGCTATTATTGTAAGATGCCACTCTTTTATCAACAAAATATTAACGAAACCACCAGGCTTGCCGTTTGGGAATTAGCAGAAGAGGAGTCGTTTTTTGGTGGTTTTACAGATATTGTGCATCCACAAAAACGGCTACAACACCTTGGTGGTCGCTATTTGCTCTCATTTTTGTTTCCAAGTTTTGATAAAGCAGCCATTGCTATTGCGGCTTCTAAAAAGCCTTTTTTGCCTGATGGCTCGCATCAGTTTTCAATTTCACATTGTACCCAGTATGCGGCGTCGCTTGTAAGTACCAACTGTCGGGTTGGCATCGACATTGAAGAAATTACAGAGCGGGTCCACAAAATCCAGCATAAATTTTTGCATCCACAGGAACAGGCTGCACTTCAAACAAATGTTTCTGATACATTAAACCTAACCACACAACTCACCATATTATGGTCTTGTAAAGAAGCCATTTTTAAGTGGTGGGGAGCAGGGAATATCGATTTTAGTGCGCAAATGATTTTAGACCAAATGCCAGTTGCGCAAGATGGAATATTGCAAGCAAGATTTATTGAAAAATCTGGAACCGAACATGCAATTTATCTTCATTACAAAGTGATGGATTCACTTTGTTTGGTATGGGTGTGTAATTAGTCTACAAAAATTTAATCAAGTAGGAGTGTATCCTCATCGTCAGTACCTGTGATACTTAAATTAACCGCGTCGGCACCAGCAATCCCTTCTACCGATCCTTTAATATGCGCCGCATTGAGT
>JBEDIY010000004.1:0-4539 GCA_041173245.1 Bacteroidota bacterium
AGTTGATTTTGCAGAGCGCTATAAAACAACGCCCGTGCAATTAGACGAAGAAGCCAAAGCAATACTTATCAATCATCAGTGGCAGGGTAATGTGCGTGAACTAAAAAATATTGCAGAGCAAATTTCAGTATTAAGTAAAACCAATTTAATTAACGCTACTACCCTACAAGGTTTTTTACCAGATCAAAGCAGGTTTTCTAGAATGCCGATACTTGCTGGACAAAACCAAGGTGGCGAGTTTGCAAACGAGCGTGAGATTTTATACAAGCTCTTTTTTGACATGAAAAAAGATGTCACAGAGCTCAAAAAAATGTTTGTAGAAATTCTTCAAAATCCTTCTTTAGCAGGTACTGCAGCCAATTTTACCAGAGAATCAATTTTACAAGATTTTACAGGTCACGAAGTTGACAATACACCACAACATTTTATTACACCCGCCAATAATTCAGCAGCTGCGCAACCTGTTTTGTTGCAAGACAATGATATGCACCAGCATGAAGAAATTGAAGAGTCTTTAAATATTATTGATAAAGAAAAAGAACTGATTTTAAAAGCGCTCAAAAAACACAAAGGTAAAAGAAGAGACGCCTCTTTAGATTTAGGCATATCGGAAAGAACCTTGTACCGAAAACTAAAAGAGTACGACATTGAAGATTAAATCACCTAACATGAAACTATCTAAATTATATAGCATTTTATTTTTGGTGGCCACGCTAGCTTTAACCAGCTGTGGTATTTATAAATTTAACGATGCCAGCATTGACCCTACCATTAAAACCATTAAACTAGGTTTTATAGAAAACAGAGCGCGTTATGTAAACCCGCAATTAAGTCCAAAGCTCAATGACAAATGGCAGCAAAAAATTGCGAGTCAAACAAAATTGACTAGAACCACAAGTGATGATGCACATTATATTATTAGTGGCACTATCTCCAATTATGACGCATCACAAACAGTAGGTGTAAGCAATCAACAAGCATCAACCAACCGTTTAACCGTTACCGTTCATATCGTTTTTAGAAATACACTTACCAATAAAACCGAAGAGTTTGACGTGAGCAGGAGTTTTGATTTTGATGCCAATTTAACCCTTACACAAGCCGAATCTAAACTGCTTGACGAAATGGTTAGAAGCTTAACGGATGATATGTTTAACCGTATTTTTTCAAACTGGTAATCTATTTGTACATTTAACCTCTAGTTATAATATCATGGGTCATTCTAGTAATTTAGTAGCTAAACACCTAACAGGCAAAGAAAACCTGTCTGCTACTTCTGTAGATGTATTAGAAAGCCTCCATAAGCAATATCCATTTTTTGCGCCAGCAGCAGTGCTAGCAGCGGCAAAATCTCATAATAATGGCACAGAAACGAGTAAAGCAGCCCTTGCGGTTGGAAATACAGGCTGGTTACAACAAATTTTAACAGCTCCTATGCCCAACGCAATAAGCAATGTAATAAGCAAACAACTGGCAGATTACAATAAACCGGTTACGCCTGATCAGATTTGGGAGATGGAATCACCTGTTTTATACCATACCATCGATTATTTTGCCTCACAGGGCATCAAAATAGACCTAAATAAGGGTCATCAAGACGAATTGTCAACCAAGCTTAAGAAGTTCACAGATTGGCTAAAAGAGGTCAAACATCCCGTTTCAGAGGGGCAAACAGCTCCCCAATCGGAGGCAGATACCCCCTTTTCCAGTGAATCTGACATAGAAAAGGCCGTGGTTACCATTGCCGAAAAGTCTAACGAATCTAGGGAGGTTGTAACCGAAACCATGGCAGAAGTACTAGGTAAACAGGGTCGCCGGGAAAAGGCAATTCAGCTCTACCAAAAATTAAGTTTCATAAATCCTGAAAAATCCGTTTATTTTGCTGCCAAGATTCAACAATTAAAAGGATTATAAGATGACTATTTTGTTTCTAGTTTTGATAGTAGCTGCTTGTGTAGCTTTAGGTTTTGTAGTTTTAATCCAAAATCCAAAAGGTGGCGGATTGTCTAGTAATGTAGGTGGTATTAGCAACCAATTTATGGGTGTTAAGCAAACCACTGACGTTTTAGAGAAAGGTACTTGGTTGTTTGCAGCCATTATTGCTATTTTGGCTTTACTTTCTACCCTTTTCTTAAAGGGAGGTACTAGCGCTGCTTCTGAAGATTCATTGTTACAAAAAGTAAATACGAATAGCTCAGCACCTGCTGCTCCGGCACAGGCTCCTAATCCTGCAACTACTGCCGACACAACAAAAAAATAAAGTAAACTTTTGATATTTAAAACCCTGTCTGTATATGCAGTCAGGGTTTTTTGTTTAAATTGAAACCATGAAAAAATTAGGAACAGCACTAATTGTTATTCTACTAGTAGCAGGTACTGTTACTGCATGGAGTATTTTTTCATCCATTACTAATTTTTCTGGCGCACAAAAAAGCTTTACCGTAGATCAGTCAATTGTAAAAAAGGGAGCTGTTATTGGATATTTAAGTGAAGAAGGCCTCATTAAAAATAGTATTGGGCTCCACCTTCTTTCTTTGGTTTTACCCAATTGGGATTTGGTTAGACCCGGCAAGTATCAATTAAAAAAAGGACAAACTGCTTGGCAAATTGCAAGGATGCTAAAAAATGGACGTGTCGCAGAAGTTAAGCTGGTCATTAATAAACTAAGAACGAAAGAAGATTTTGCACAGCTCATTGGCAATCAATTTTCTACAGACTCTGCAACGGTGATGCAGTTTATTTCAAACAATGATTCACTACAATCTTTTGGTGTTGACACAAGTACCTTTTACGCTATCATCATACAGGACACCTATCAATTTTATTGGGATACGCCGTTTAGGCAAATTTTAACCAAGTTAAAATCATACCAAGAAAAATTCTGGGATGATATTGACCGGCGAAATAAGTTACAATCCAAACATTTAACGGATATCGAAGCCTACACCCTAGCTTCGATTGTTGATGAAGAAACCAATGTGATTTCAGATAAATACAAAATTGCCAGCGTGTACATTAATAGACTCGCCAAAGAAATGCCGCTACAAGCATGTCCAACCATTAAATTTGCGATGAAAGATTTTACGATTACACGGATTTATGAAAAGTATTTATCAAATCCATCACCTTATAATACCTACCGTAAAAAAGGATTACCACCGGGTCCTATTTGCACCCCACTCCCTTCAACCATTGATATTATTTTAAACGCACCAAATACCAACTACTTATACTTTGTTGCCAAAAGTGATTTTAGTGGCATGCACCATTTTAGTCCAACTTACGAAGAGCATAATAGATATGCCATCGAGTATCAAAAAGCACTAGATATTTATATGGCAAAAAAAAATAAGAAACCTTGATAAGATTACACCGCATTATTTTAAGTTGGGGGCCCATCGATTACGTTGTAAAAAAAAGTAAGACTATGGTGATACCAGGATTTAAAGGTATGCCGGTATATGATGTTGTTGTATTTTTTTTCAGACAAATTAATAAAGTTGGGTTAAACGAAAGAGCTTCTGCCATTACGTTTAACCTGATTATGGCGCTACCTGCAGCCATGCTATTTTTATTTTCACTAATACCCTATTTTCCTCCATCGTTTAAAGTAGAGGCTCAAATATTAAAACTGTTTAAAGACATTACCCCCAATAGCCAAACCTATGCATTTATCAAAAATCTAATCAACGATTTATTGGTCAAGCATGTGGGTATTTTTTCTTTTGGTTTTTTATTACTCATTTTTTATGCGTCCAATGCCATGATGGGTATCATCAGAACTTTTGACAGATCCATACAGGAGCAGAAAGGATTTTTTATGCATAGGCGTTGGAGAGCCATACGATTAACGGCCATCTTAATTGTACTCATTATTGCATCTTCGCTCATACTAATTGGTCAAGAACAACTTGCATCCTTGGTAAGAAGTTTGTTTCAACTCAAAAGAAAAACAACACTACCTTACTGGAATGGTGTGCGCTGGTCCATTATTATAGGGCTATTATTTACAGCCATTTCACTCATATATACCTATGCGCCATCCGTTAAAAAGAGATGGTCATTTGTATCTGCAGGATCACTACTAGCCACTACCTTAACACTTTTAACCACACTCATTTTTTCGTATTGGGTAGATATGTTTGCCAGTTCTAATTACAACAAAGTATATGGATCTATTGGGACGGTATTAATTATTATGCTGCTATTGTATATCAACTCACTCATCCTATTAATTGGATTTGAATTAAATGTGAGCCTTACCTATTTGACCAAGCAAAAAAATAGCGCTGTAAAAAATTAATCGACACAAATTAATCGACACAAATTAATTGCGAAAAATTAATCGTCGGCGCACCAATCCGCGAGCAAACTTTCTTGACGCTCCATAGACATTGTTTGATCTTTGTAGTGTCCAGCAGCCATTTTTTGACGATGCGCCTCATAAATAGAAACAGCGCAGGCCACCGAAATATTTAAGCTTTTAATAAACCCAAGTTGCGGAATAATAAAATTACCATCGGCAAGTGCAATTGTTTC
>JBEDIY010000005.1:0-9425 GCA_041173245.1 Bacteroidota bacterium
CATCACTTTAGGAATGCCAACTGCACCGCCCATCATTTCTGGTAAATTAACACCGTCAACAGGCTTGCCATTAATGGTAATTTTTCCATTTTCTACAATCACTGTCATTTTTTGTGGACCATTGTCTTTCCCATGAATGATGGTCGTGTCTATTTTTTTTACAATGACAACTTTCTTTTCTTCTTGTGCGCTAGCGGTCGCTGCTAGTGAGCAACATACTGTAAATAATGCAATAATTTTGTTCATAGTTTTGGTTATTTTGTAGTTTCAAAAATAATTTTATGTCCTCTAATAAGATCTAGTTTAACAATCCCTTTACAGTTTCAAGTACTTGTGCAAGATTGCTAGGATCCTGTCCACCAGCGGTTGCTAGGCCTTTTTGACCACCACCACCACCTTTAATCAGCGGCGCAATGAGGTCTTTAATTATTTTTTGTGCTTCTAATCCTTTGATACCCTGTAATGTATCATCCACTAAAACAGCAACGGCTGCTTTACCATCTATATTAGCGGCGAGTACCACTAGTAAGTTTGTATAACTTGCTTGGAGCTCGCTACATAATTTTTTAAGTCCATCTGGATTACCAACTGTAACAACAGCACCAATAAAATGGGTATCACCAGTAATAGTCATTTTTGATTCTAATTCCTTTTTGATACCAACAAGTGCTAATGCTTCATAAGATTCAATGCGTTTTTTTAACGACTGCAAATCGGCAACCATTTGCTGTACTGCTTTAACCGGCTCCTTTGTATTTTTTACAAGCTCTTTAATGGTTTCGAGCTCGGCTAGTGCTTCATTAACCTGTGTTGTAGCGCCTTCGCCACAAACAGCTTCAATACGTCTAACGCCAGCTGCTACCGCAGATTCGCTTCTTAATTTAAATAAACCAAGTGCTCCTGTTGCGCCAACATGGGTGCCTCCACACAGTTCAATCGAGTAATTTGGATCCATGATAACAACCCTTACGGTATCGCCATACTTTTCACCAAATAAAGCCATGGCGCCAAGCGCTACTGCTTCATCTTTGGTCATCTCTTTGATGACTACCGGAATATTCGCTCTAATTTTTTCGTTGATACTATCTTCAATTTGTTGTAATTCTTCTTCAGTCACTTTTGCAAAATGTGAAAAGTCAAAACGAAGTTGCGCAGCATTTACAAGACTACCTTTTTGCGCGACATGAGTTCCTAGTACCTGTCTTAAAGCAGCATGTAATAAGTGGGTTGCACTATGATGTGCGCAAATGCTTTTTCGAATATCTGTATTTACTTTGGCAACTACTGTTCCTTCCAAACTAGTAGGAATCTCAGTCGTAAAATGAATGATTAAGTTATTTTCTTTTTTGGTATCAATTACATCAATCGTTGACCCTTCAAATTCAAGTACACCAATATCACCAACCTGTCCACCAGATTCGGCATAAAATGGCGTTGATTCTAAAACGATTTGATAGCCTGTATTCCCTTTGCTTGTTACTTTTCTATATTTAGTAACAGCGGTAGTACAAGTTTTATCTGTATAACCAACAAATGTTTGGGTGCTACTTTCATGTACGATTATCCAATCAGCTGCATCTATCGCTGTTGCTGCTCTACTTCTGTTTTTTTGCTGCTGCATTTCTGCTTCAAAACCTTTTTCATCAACTTCTAAATTATTTTCTTGCGCAATTAAACGGGTAAGGTCTATTGGGAAGCCGTAGGTATCAAAAAGTTCAAATGCAGCTTTGCCTTCTATTACATTGCTATTAGAGGCTTTCATGAGTTCATCTATTCTTTTAAGTCCTTTATCTAAGGTTCTCAAAAAGGAATCTTCTTCTTCTCTTACAACCTTTGTGACAAATTCTTCTTGTGCTGTTAATTCAGGAAACACATCAGAAAATTGTGTTGCTAAAATTGGTACCAATTGAAAAAGTAATGGTTGCTTATAATCGAGGTAGGTGTAATAATAACGTACAGCTCTTCGTAAAATACGTCTAATCACATAGCCAGCGCCTGTATTAGAAGGTAATTGTCCATCGGCAATGGTAAATGATATGGCTCTGATATGATCTGCTAATACCCTGAATGCTACGGCTTCTTTGCTATCACTTTTGTCATATATTTTTCCGGTGATAGTTGCTACAGCATGTATGGTGCCGCTAAATACATCTGTGTCGTAATTACTTTGTTTACCTTGTAGTACGCGTACAAGACGTTCAAATCCCATACCAGTATCAACGTGTTTTGCGGGAAGTGGTTCCAATGTTCCGTCTTTTAAACGGTTGTATTGCATAAAAACATTGTTCCAAATTTCAATCACTTGAGGGTGATCTTTATTGACAAGGTCTCTGCCTGGAATTAATTTTCTTTCTTCATCGGATCTGCAGTCTACATGAATTTCTGAACATGGACCACATGGACCCGTGTCTCCCATTTCCCAAAAATTATCTTTTTTATTTCCAAAAATAATTTTGTCTTCGTCCACTAATTTTTTCCATGCTTCAAATGCAATGGTTGACATGGGTAATCCTTCCGACTCGTCACCTTCAAATACAGAAACATACAAACGATCTTTATCAATCTTGTAAACTTCTGTGAGTAGCTCCCAACTCCATGCAATAGCTTCATCTTTAAAATAATCACCAAAGCTCCAATTGCCTAGCATTTCAAACATGGTGTGGTGGTAAGTATCAACACCCACTTCTTCAAGGTCATTGTGTTTTCCGCTCACGCGTAAACATTTTTGGGTATCTACAATGCGTTTATATTCAGGCTTGCGATTTCCTAAAAAATAGTCTTTAAATTGGTTCATGCCTGCGTTGGTAAAAAGAAGGGTCGGATCATTTTTTACTACGATAGGGGCAGATGGAACTATTTGGTGTTTTTTTGAAGCAAAAAAGGCTAAAAATTCTTTTCTTATCTCGGCACTGGTCATCATAAAAGGGTACTAATTTTAATATGCTAATTTTACTAGATAGCGGGCTATCTTTGTTCTATATTTTTATAGCTCCAAAGGTAAGGAATTGAGCCTTTAGCTACTGATACCAATGCCCCTATGCGCAAAATAAAATATTACTATAATACCCATACCCTTAGGTTTGAAAAGCTCGAAACGCCCCTTCGGGTGCGCTTATTGCAGGTGTTTGGTTTTATAGCAGCTTCTATGGTTACGGGTATTATCATTTTTGCCATTGCTTTTCAATACATAGATTCCCCAAAAGAAAAACTACTTCGCCAACAAAATGAAGACCTTCGTGAAGGGTATGGTGTAATAGAAGAGCGTCTTAAACAGCTCGAGTTAAAAATGGGCGAAATTACCAATCGGGATAACACGGTGTACCGCTCAATTTTTGAGGCGGATCCCATTGCTGATAGTGCACGTATTAAGGATATGGAACATAAAAAAGAGGTACAACTCGTGCAGCGTATGGGTTCTACCGATCTCGTACATACTGTAATTGATCAGCTCAATAGTTTAGCGCTTCGGATGGAATACCAAAACAAATCCTTTAATGAGCTGATAGGAATGGTAAAAAACAAGGCTAAATTATTAGCGGCTATTCCTGCCATTCAACCCATTAGCAATAAAAAATTATCCCGAATAGCTTCTGGATTTGGCTATCGTATTGACCCTATTTACAAAACTAGAAAAGCACACGAGGGACTCGATTTTGCTGCTCCTATTGGCACGCCCATATACGCAACGGCTGATGGTGTTGTAACAACATCTGGTTTTACTACTAGCGGTTTTGGTATCCATGTTGTGATCAATCATGGGTATGGGTACAAAACGATATATGGTCATATGGTTCGGGTAAAAACGAAGGCAGGACAGCGTGTGAAAAGAGGCGAAGTGATTGGTTATGTCGGTAATTCAGGAAAAAGCACGGGCCCGCATCTTCATTATGAAGTGCATAAATCAGGTATTCCAATTGATCCAATCAACTTCTTTTATAGTGATTTAACGCCAGCGCAATTTGACAGACTTTTAAAAATGGCTGCTGCCAATAACCAAAGTTTAGATTAATAATATGGAACCAGGAGTACGCAAATATTTAATTAGAATTGTAAATACCTTATCCATGTTTTTATTATGGATGGCGGTTAATTCATGCGCTGGCATCATGTATGGTGCTGCTTATTGGGAAAGTAGTTTTACCACATCCAATCTTATTTTTTATACATGGCTTTTATTAAGCACAGGATTATTGTTTTGGTATCTATACAAGAAATGGAAAGATCCTATCGACTACAGCGAAGAATAATTACTTATCCTTACTGTCTAAAATAACCGGGGTATTTCCTTTGCCCATCACAATTACTTTTGAGTTAGGTGAAGTAATAAGACCCTTCATCATTTGAATTTGTTCGTATTGTAATTGTTTATCGTTTAAGCCGGTACTAATAATGCGTTGATAATCTGCAATACCCTGTGCTTCTACACGCTTACGCTCCGCTTCTTGTTTTTCTTTTTGAAGTACGAACTCCATTTTTTGAGCGTCTTGTTCTGCCTTAATTTTTTCTTCGATCGATGTTTTAACGTTGTTGGGAAGGGTAATATTTCTGAGTAATAACTGCTCGAGTATCAAGCCTCTTTTTTTAAAATCAGCTTCGATGGTTGTAAATATTCTATTCTGAAATTGATCTCGTTTAGTAGAGTATAAGTCAATGGCAGTAAAGTATACAGCGTTATCTCTAATTTTTGTTCTTGTAAGTGGTCTTACGATTTTATCTTTATAATCGAGACCTGTTTCTTTAATTAACCTTGGCGCTTCTGCACCAACTACTCGGTATAAAACAGTGAGGTCAATGGTTACTTCTAGTCCGTCCGAGGTAAGTACACGAATAGCATCATCACCTTCTTTTTCGCCCTCGTTATGAACGCCACTCATGGTATAATTGAGTGTTTTGATATCTACATTGTATACGCTTACAAGTGGGTTAACAAAATTTAGTCCGGGGGTAAGTACTTCATTAGACACTTTACCAAATAAGCTGGTAACACCAATTTGTCCAGCATCTATTTGTTTCACACATGCGTTTAGGGCACCAATGATAATAAGCACAGCGCCAACACTTCTTATGCCCCTACCTAATTTATGTAATTCTTCTTTTTGCTTAAGAATAAAAATGCCTGTAATAAGTAAAATAACGCCTAAAATAACGAGTGCCATGGTTTATGAATTTTATTTTTATAATTAGCTACTATGGTCTTGAATAACAAACCATCTTCCTTTTATTTTTTGAAATAACAATGTAAAATAACCACTAACATCACCTTTACTTCTTTGTAGTGCCCATTTGCCTAAAACGCGGTAATGCTTTTTTTCGATAGGTGTTACAGCAAGTAATGTGAATGTTAGTTTACCCATTGAAGCCGTATCGGGGTAGCCTTTTTTATAATTGTTAAGTGTATTATTAAATCCGTAAGTAGGACCGCTTTTGCCAACAAATAAAAGGGAGTCGGAAGGTAAGTAGCCTTCCATAAAATCTACTAAATTTCCTTCATTCCAGGCCTTTGTTTGCGCAGCTAAAAGCGCTCTAATGGCTGTCTCATTTTTATTGTATGTTGTAGTGCTTGTTTGCGCCAAAGATTGAAGCGAAAAAGCGAGTAAAACCAAGGTGAACATGCGGGATAGCATAAACCGTTTAATTTTACACTAAGCTACTACTTCTTATTGGTTTTGAAAGATAATTTAGGGTTTGTAACTTGCCATATGTCGTACAAAAAACATTTGCAAAAGGATAAGCGGTTAGCCCGCATTTTAAAAGGCGAAACGCATGCGTTGGTGCTTCAAAAAAATATTCCAATTAGGCTTATGGCAAGTATTATTAGCCAGCAATTAAGTACCAAAGTAGCGGCCATTATATTTGAACGTTTTTTATCATTGTACCCAGCCAAAAAACCTACCATTCAAAAAGTATTGGCTACCCCAGAAGAAACCCTGAGGGGGATAGGTATCAGTTATGCCAAAATTAATTACATCTATGCTGTAGCAAATTTTTGCTTCGAACATAAGATAACCGATAAAAAATTACAGCAGCTCTCCAACGAAGAAATCATTGAATTACTCACTCAAATAAAAGGCGTTGGTAAATGGACCGTAGAAATGTTACTCATGTTTTCGCTCGGTCGAGAAGATGTTTTTGCAGTAGACGATTTGGGCATACAGCAGGCCATGACAAAGTGCTATAACTTAGACCCCTCAAATAAAAAGGAGCTAAAAGTAAGCATGCTTGCCATTGCAGAAGCTTGGAGCCCCTATAAAACCTACGCTTGTCTTCATTTGTGGCGCTGGAAAGACGCTTAATTTGAAGGGACATTAAACTAATTTCAACCTTGGCAGTCCAAGTAATTACCTTTAGCCTATGGACTTACATCTAGATGATACCAGTTTACTAGCTGCATTTCACAATCATACCACCAAAGAAAAAGGGTTTAATGGCATTGTGAAAAAGTACCAGGAAAAATTGTACTGGCACATTAGACGTATGCTTGTAAGTCATGAAGACACCAATGACGTATTACAAATGGTACTTGTAAAAGTGTGGAACGGACTTGAAAATTTTAGAGCTGATAGTAAATTATATACCTGGTTATACCGAATAGCTACCAATGAAACGCTCACTTTTATCGAAAAAGAAAAAAAAAGAGCCATTGTATCATTAGATCAGGATTCAGAAATTTTTGGCGATAAGGTAAAAGCGGATACTCATTTTGATGAAAATCAATTGATATGGCGTTTGCAACTTGCTATTAAATCTTTACCTGAAAAGCAGCAGCTCGTTTTTAATTTACGCTATTATGACGAAATGCCTTATCAGCAAATGAGTGAGTTGTTGGATACTTCCGAAGGTGCTCTAAAGGCGAGTTACCATCATGCTGCAAAAAAAATTGAAGAATTTATTAAAAGTTATTAAACCCAAAGGGTAAGCTAAAGTCTATTGAATAGCCATGCATCAAAATAAAACCATACACGAAGAGCTAGAAACAGTAAGCCCATTTTGGACGACCATGCAATCCCAAATGCCTTATGTAGTGCCAGCCCATTATTTTGAAACGCTGCCTAGTATGGTGCGTGCAAAAATAGAAACCGAAGCTGTTTATGATGAGCTGGAATTAATCGCACCTCTATTAAATACCATACCTAAGCAAACGGGATATCAAATACCAGTTGCACAAGAAAAGGTGCCGCCTGTAACCACAACTGTAAAAATGTTTACTTGGTCTAAAATAGCGGTAGCAGCGGCTCTCATTGGAATTATGGTGCTTGGAAATTATTTTTATACAAGTGAAAAGCAAACCTTTGATTACAGCGCTTATATTGGTGCCGATCATACCCAAATAATCGAAACCATTAGTGATTCTACATTAACGGCTTATCTAGATGTGCATGAAAAACTTATTGTTACACCTGATGTATCAGATCAGGAACTCCTAGAATATATTCAATCAAGTAATTAAATTATCAATTATGAAAAAGATCATTTTCAGTATTTTACTTTCAATGTTTATTGTAGCGATAAGCAGCGCACAGCCACAGGAAAGACCAATGAGCTCTCGTGGCAAAGGCCCAAAGCCTAGTAAAGAAAATGTAGAAGCATTAAAAGTTGCTTTTATGACAAAGCATTTAAATTTAAATGCCGACGAAGCGCAAAAATTTTGGCCAGCCTACAATGCGTGTATGGAAGAATTAAAAAAAGCACGTCAAGAAAAAAAAGAGGATGTGTTGGCTTTTGAAGAAGCCGCATTAAACATCAGAAAAAAATACAGAAATGACTTTAAAAAAGCATTAGGATCAGATGAGCGTGCAAATAAAGCACTTATTGCAGATCGTGCTTTTATGGGTATGATTAAAGAAGAATTGCAAAACAGAAAAGGGATGCATAAAAAAGGGAGCAAACCACCACCGCCTCCTCCAGGTCAGCAAGAACCTACGCTTTAAAGACTGTTCCAAACAGGCATTTTAATATCATGGTAAAACAAGAAGGTCCATCCTTCTTGTTTTGCTTTTTCTAGCCATGCTTGTCTGAGTTCCATGCATTTTTTCCCATCATAATCGTACTTCGCAACAAACTTGCTTTTCATTTGCTGCAATTGAGGGGCATCATCTCCGCCAAAAAATATAGTTTCATTGTCTTCAGTAATCCAAAAAACCTGATGAAATTTGGAGTGGGCTCCCGTCACTTGGTATTTAATTCCGCCATCAATTTCTCCTTCGTCACCATCTAGCCATACTACTTTGCTAAATTCCGCTAGAGGTAAAATGTCTTCAGGTATATACGAGGCCGAGCCTATGCCTGTGGCAAATTCAAATTCACGTTGTTGGATATAATAAGTTGCATACGGAAAACTTATGTAACGGGCAGTGTTGTCCATATTACTAAATGTGGTACCACCTGCATGGTCTTTGTGTAAGTGGCTCATAAGCACCTTAGTTACAGCAGCCGGCTTGATACCCGCTTTTTCTAAATTTTCGTGTAACTGTAATTGACCATCTGTATTCGTGTAGCCAAGACCCGTATCAATTAAAATAATATCTTTTTTAGTAACCACAACAAAAGGCTGAATTTCTACGAGTAAACTTCCCACAGGTCTACTTTGTAGGGCTTCTGTTTGTGTATTAAATGGAACAAATACTTTGGATTTGTCAATGGTGAAACTGCCTTCAGATAATGGAATAATTTGCATGAAAACTCGATTGGCTTAACGTAGCACCATTTGTCTATCGGCGTCTAGTCGGAGCATGATAAAAATTAATACAGTAAAAGTGAGTAGCGATGATCCACCATAACTGATGAGCGGAAGGGTAATACCTACAATTGGGAAAAGCCCAATAGTCATACTTACATTTACTGCAATATGGAAAAATAAAATACTCGCTACGCAGTATGCATATATCCTACTAAAGGCGCTTCGCTGCCTTTCTGCAATGCGTACAATGCGAAATAAGAAATATAAGTAAAGTCCTAAAAATATGGCACATCCTACAAAACCAAAGGCTTCACCTAGTGAAGTAAAAATAAAATCGGTGTCTTGTTCGGGTACATATTTGCCTCTTGTTTGGGTGCCTTTTAAAAAGCCTCTTCCAAAAAACCCGCCAGAACCAATCGCAATTTTACTTTGTCTTACGTTATAATCATCTGGTTTACGTGCAGCTTTACCGGTAACTTTTTCGTTGGATTTTTTATTTAAACTACAATCATAATCTTTACCCACCATACTATATATTCTAGTACTCTGGTAACATTCTAATACATTATTAAATACATAGGGTACTACATAGCGCTGTACACCGATGCATAGGATCCAAATAGATAAAATCGCTGCAATGGTAACGAGCCTTTGTTTTTTTCTAACTTGTCTATATGCTAAAAAAATAATGAGTGCTGCTAAAATGGTTAACGTGATGGATAATGCATCTATTTCTACAATGAGGGTG
>JBEDIY010000006.1:0-15270 GCA_041173245.1 Bacteroidota bacterium
TGGTCCACAAAAAATGACAGTGATTGTAGAAAATGGAAAAATTACCATTAATGGCAAGCCTGTTGACGGTGTTAATTTACCAGAAATGATGGGCGGTGCAGTTGGCATTCCTAAAGTGATGGTGTTCAAGTCTGATGATATGAATGCTCCACTTCCTAAATTAGACGGAAAAGTTACCGAATTAAAAATCGCAAAAGGTATGCCGCTAGATATGAGTAAGTTAGGCGAGTCTTTTGATTTTTTATTTAATGACGGACCAAAAATTGGAATCAGTATAGAAGACGTTACAGAGGGTTCTGGTGCTAAAGTATTAGAAGTTACAGAAGGTTCTCCAGCTGCAAAAGCAGGTATCGCAAAAAATGATATCATCACAGCTGTTGACGGTGCAGCAATTAAAGACGTTACTGCTCTTCAAGAAAAAGCAGCAACATTAGAAGCTGGCGTTACTCTTACAGTTAAATTAAATCGTGATGGCAAGTCTAAAGAGGTGACTGTTAAAATTCCAAAAAAAGTAAAGAAGGCCAATATATAAGCTTATCAATTGTACGATAACCCGGTAACTAGTCTTATTTTTGTTTGAGATGACCGAAGGCAAACAATACGAAGCAGTTATCGGGTTAGAAGTACACGCACAGCTAGCTACCAACAGCAAGCTTTTTTGTGCAGATGCCACAACTTTTGGCGCAGCACCCAATACCCAAATAAGCCCAATTACAATGGGGCATCCGGGTAGTCTTCCCAAAACCAATAAAAAAGCTGTTGAGTATGCCATAAAAATGGGACTTGCTTGTGGCTCCACGATTGTCAAGGAAAACTACTTTGCTAGAAAAAACTACTTTTACCCAGACCTTCCTAAAGGTTATCAAATTTCACAACATACCACGCCTATTTGCGCAGGCGGTAAAATTCAAATTAAGGTTGGTGATCAAAAGCGCTATGTACAATTAAACAGAATTCATGTAGAGGAAGACGCTGGGAAAAGTATACACGATATTGATCCTACGCATACACTCATAGATTTAAACAGAGCAGGTACCCCCTTAATTGAAATTGTTACAGAGCCTGATTTATTTAGTGCCGAAGAAGCATTTGCCTATGTAACTGAAGTCAGAAAACTAGTGCAGTGGCTTGGCATTTGTGATGGAAATATGGAGGAAGGTTCTTTAAGATGCGATGCTAATGTTTCGGTGCGACTTAAAGGCGAAAAAAAATTGGGCACTAGAGTTGAGGTGAAAAATTTAAACTCCATTCGCAATGTAAAAAAGTCGATAGAGTATGAAATAGCCCGACTCATTGAAGTACTTGAATCCGGCGGCACTATTACCCAACAAACCAGAAGTTTTGATGCATCAAATGACACCACATTTGCAATACGGGATAAAGAAGAAGCAAACGATTACCGCTATTTTCCAGATCCTGACTTAGCACCCTCTGTATTAAGTGAATCTTATATTGATTCAATAAAAACGGGACTTCCTATTTTACCTGATGCATTAGAGGAAAAATTAATGACGCAGTTTCAATTGAGCGCTTACGATGCTGCTCAGCTTTGTGAATCATTAGCAACAGTTCATTATTTTGAAGCTGCTGCTGAGCACACAATCAATTTTAAATCCTTGGCCAATTGGATGCTAGGTCCCATTAAATCTTATTTAAATGAAGCAGGGCTAGATTATAACAAACTAGCACTACAACCAACTACATTAGCGAATCTTATCAGACTCATTGATGAAGGTCAATTAAATTTTTCGGTGGCAGCATCTAAAATATTGCCTCAAATTACGGATGGAAAAAAAACCGATGTTTTAGCCATTGCTACTGAACTGAATGTGTTGCAAGTGAATGATGCAGACACCCTAGAAAAATGGGTAGACGCTGCTATCGCTAGTATGCCTGACAAAGTAATTGAATACCAAAAGGGGAAAAAGGGGCTCATCGGTTTATTTATTGGCGCCGTAAAAAAAATAAGTCAAGGGCAAGCAGATCCAAATAAAGTCGGCGATATGCTGATGAAAAAATTAAATAAATAATTATTCAACCAATACATCAATCATGAAAAAAACAATTAGTATATCTCTAATTGCAGTAACTATTTTATTTGGCTGTTCCGAAAAAAAATTTGGCGGCTTTACTGTTAGCGGTAAAGTAAGTAACGCAGGTAGCCAAAAAATTTACTTGCAGGAACTACCTTTTGCAGGATCCGAACCCTTAATATTAGACTCTGCAACATTAAAAGAAAATGGGAAATTTGAACTAAGAGCAACCGCATTAGAAGAAGGTTTATACCGTCTAACTTTGGAGAGGGGACCAGAAGTGCTACTTATCAATGATGAAAAAAGCATCCGCGTTAATATGGATGCGAATCAACCCAAAAACTATACAATTGAATCATCTGATGCTAGTAAAAGTCTTCAAACTTTATTTTCAAAATATAGCGCAGCAGATTCTTCATTGATGGTTGTTTTTAATGCATTAGAAAGTGCACAGCAAGCGTCTAGTAGTGATAGTTTGGTACAAGTATTAACTAAAAATAGAGATAATGGACTTTTGTCCATCAATAATATCGTTAACGAATTTATTAATAACTCAAAGAGTCCTGCTGCTATCTACTATGCCATTGGAATGGCTACTAGAACAATGCCAGAAGAAGCTGTTAAACAGCTCGTAGAAAAGGCCGCTGTTAAGTTTAAAGAACATACTGGTATTGCTAAAATTAAGGCGCTAATGACCGTTCAACAAGCTGCACCAAGCGCTAGTAATGCCTATGCACTATTAAACAAGCAAGCACCTGAAATTAATTTACCAGGCACAGATGGCAAACCTTTTTCATTAGCCTCTTTAAAAGGTAAATATGTACTTGTAGATTTTTGGGCCAGTTGGTGCGGACCTTGTAGACAAGAAAATCCAAATGTAGTAGCTGCTTATAACAAGCTTAAGGATAAAAACTTTACCATTTTAGGCGTATCACTAGACAATGACAAAGAAGCTTGGATGAAGGCCATTAAAAACGATGGATTAAACTGGAAACAAGTTAGTGATTTAAAACAATGGGAATCTAGCATGGTACCTTTATATGGATTTGATGGTATTCCATTTAATGTACTCATAGATCCTTCAGGTAAAATTATCGCCAGCAGTTTACGCGGTGAAGACTTAGAAAAAACACTAGCTGCTGTTTTAAAATAAAAAGTAGCTATGTACATAAAAAAATGGCGCTCGAAATCGAGCGCCATTTTTTTATACATTGTATGAAACAATTACCATCCTGGGTTTTGAACTAGGTTGGTATTGATATTAATTTCATAAGTAGGAACACCCCACACAAACTGCGGGCTATTAGCTGCTACATTAATTTGATGGTAGCTAGTAGCAGGCGTAGTATTGATAGCACCTAAATCTTGAGGTGTACCTCTAGTAAAGCCTAACTTCCAACGCTTCAAATCAAATAAACGGAAACCTTCAAAAGCTAATTCTCTGGTTCTTTCGTTTCTGATTTCAGTCATTAAAGCAGCACCTGTTAAACCAGAAAGAGCAGTTAAGCCTCTAGCAACACGTAAAGTATTTAGTGTAGATAAAGCAAGTGCTTCGCTAGCACCGCCTGCGTTAGCAGCAGCTTCTGCATAAATCAAGAACTGCTCTGCAGAACGGAATACTTTAGGCGCATGTTGGTAGTTGGTAAAAGCACCCGTGAATAAAGCTGGGTTACCAGGGAATTTATTTACACACCACATTGTTGGGTAGTTAACACCCTGTACAATAACTGGAAGTTGCTTTAAGTAAACACTTCTTCTAAAATCTGAAGTAGCAAACATATTTACAAAGTCTACGGTAGGAATAAAATCCGGTGTAAACTTACCAGTTGCACCATTAAAACCTAAATAAATAGAGTTGGTGTTTGCAGATTCGGTTTGCTTTACCACTGCAGAATTAAAAATAACTTCTGTAGCCAAATCGTTGGTCCACATGTTATTTAAATTGGTAAGTGTGGTTAACAGGGGATATCTATTACTTGAAATAATAGTATTTGCTGCGGCCATAGCACCTGTCCAATCTTGCATGTGTAAACGTACGCGCGCTTCTAAGGCAGTAGCTACGTCAATCGTAAATCTTGTTGCGCCTGGAGTTCCAGCAGTAGAAGCTAGGTTCAATTTTGCAGTAGCGATATCAGATAAAATTTGATCATACACTTTTTGCACGGTTGCTCTCGCTGGTCTAGCATTGATGTTAAATTCTAATACCAACGGCACACCTAAATCGGTAGCAGCAGTTGCTCTATCGTAAGGTTTAGCAAAACGTAAAATCAATTCTGAATAGTAATAAGCGCGCGCTAAGTAAGCGTCACCTTTGTATTTGTTAAGTGCCGTTGCTTCTGCAGCAGTATTGGTTTTTATTTTTTCAAAACCAGCAACACAAGTATTGATGTTTCTTAAAGCAAAATAATAACCCTGCCAAGGACCACTTAAAGCACCATCATCAGACAAAAAGCTAGTTCCCCATCTGTGCGGGTTACCGTTTCTGTTACCAAAGTCAAGTGTAGCGTTTAACTGGTCTGCTTGCACATCTTGAGAGATGTTATAAGAACCATACACTCTACCACGTAAATCGGAATATAAACCTGTGTTCCAGGTAGCTGCATCCTTAACAGTTTGAAAAGATTGAGACAACTCAATACTGTTAAACGGATATAGGTCAAGTCTTTTTTCGCAAGATCCTAACGTAAGGATAGCGGCAAAAGCGACCATGTTTTTTATTAATAATTTTTTCATTTTCATTTTCATTTAACTGGTTATGTAAAGCTTAGAACGAAAGGTTTAATCCAACAGCAACTTGACTTGTGTTAGGGTTAGCACCTAAAGATACGTTGGTATCAACCTCAGGATCAGGACCAGAATAATTTGTTAATGTCCAGATGTTACGCATAGTAACATAGAACTTAGCTCCAGTCAATACTTTTTGCTTGTTCAACAAAGTTTTTGAAAAATCGTAAGCAAAAGTTAATGCTTTTAAACGCATAAATGATGCGTCTTCAATTAACCTTGTATCAAACTGCGTAAACTGAACACCATATCTTGGGAAACGGGTTTGATCACCTGGTTTTTTCCAGTAATCAAGCACCGTATTAGATTGGTTATATCCAGTAAATTGGTTTGGATTTTCAAAGAAATAACGGTCGTTGTTGATCATATACTTTCCCTTAGAGAAAGAGAAATCTGCACTTACAGAAAACTCTCTTACACCAGCGCTAAATCCAAAGCCACCATTAAATGGCGCGTACCTTTTGATACCTGAATTTTGCTGTAAACCAGCCGTATTAAATGCATTTGTAGTGGTAGATTTTGTTGTTTCAACAATTTTGTCAGGATTTGCATTTGGACGGTACCAAGTTGCTTCTCCATTTGAAGGATCTACACCCGCCCAAATTGGATAGAAATAAGATACTGGTTGACCCACTGCCCAACAAACACCGGTATTAGGGATAATCCAGTATTGCTTGCCTTGGAATAATTCTGTGATTTTTTGCTCAACATAACCAACGTTCACATACACATTCAAGAATGATGTTTTCTTTTTGATGAAATCATAATTCACGTTTGCGTTGAAACCTGAGTTTTTAAGGCTACCTACGTTAGAGGTAACAGATGAGAAACCAGAAGTCCAAGGGAAAGGAACACTAATTAACATGCTTGAAGTTAAGCGTTCAAAATATTCAACATCAATGTTAAGCTTGTTGAATAAAGTTGCTTGAACACCAAGGTTCAATTGTTTTTGTGTTTCCCATGATAATTCTGGATTACCAGCAGAGCTTACGCCCCATCCTGGAGTAGAATTGTATAAGTTGGTTCCAACAGTAGCTAAAGATTGATAGTTACCAATGGATGAGTTACCACTAGTACCAAGGCTTCCTTTAACAACTAAATTGTCAATCCACTTCACATTTTGTAAAAACTTTTCATTTTTAGCTTTCCACATAGCACCTACCGAATAGAAAGTAGCGCCTCTAAGTGCTCTACCAAAACGAGATGATTGGTCATTACGAACTGATAAGTCTACAAAATATTTAGAGTCTAAATTATAGTTTAAACGTCCAAAATAAGAAGCAAAAGCATATTCATCCATAGATGAACCAGCTGTAAAGCCAGTAGGACCAGCAGAAACCAACATCAAACGATCATCTGTTTGACCTGTAGAAGATCCACTGAAACCGTTAGAATTGTTAGAAATAAATTCTTGACCTGCAAGTAAAGTAAAGCTGTTGCGCTGCTTAAATTTAAAAGCATATTCTGCAGTATTGGTAATTGTTTTAGTAGTACCTCTACTAAATGATTCAGAAGCTGCACCATTGTTTAGAGAACCTAAAAACGAAGGCAATGTTTTGCTTGAACCTCTGTAGTCATAAAACTCCATACCTGCTTGAGCCTTTAAGGTAAAGCCAGCAAATGGGTTTAATTGAATAAAACCACTTGGGTTAAATTGTACGTTGGTTCCAACGCTTTGCAATTTATCCGCTAAATAATTTGGGTTGTAAAAGTTACCACCCGGAATGATATCTGGATATTTAACGCCATTAGCATCATATGCAGAATAGAATGGTTGACGAAGTAAAGATAAACCTCTGTTCAATTGGTTTGAACCATAAGGGTTGGTTTGTCTTTCATCATAACCACCAGACAAGTTAACCCCTAGTTTAAACCAGTTGTTTACGGTAGAATTGATGTTAGCGCGCATCGTGTAACGCTCAAAATCTGAACGGTAGGTAAGACCTTCTTGCTTAAATGCAGAACCTGAAATGTAATAGGTTGTTTTTCCACCACCGCCAGAGATGTTTAAATCAATTTGCTGTGTTGGAATATTTTCTTTGTAGTACTGTTGGTACCACTTGGTATCACCATTATAAGCTCCTAACAAAGAAGCAACTTGAGCAGGTGTTCTAAAACCAGTAGCAACCCAAAAATCTGTAAGTTGCTTGGTATTCATAAAGTTGTTAAACAAATCAAGCGTTGGCTTAACTAGGTTAGACACACCATATTGAGATTGAACGGTAATTTTAGATGTATTTACTTTACCTTTTTTAGAAGTAATGTAAATAACACCGTTCGCCGCTCTTGAACCATAAATAGAGGTAGAAGATGCGTCTTTTAATACAGTAACAGATTCAAAATCTTCTGGGTTTAAACTTACAATAGTACCACCATCAATTGGGATACCATCCATTACATATAGTGGTGTAGAGCTAGCACCTAATGAACCCACACCGTTTAAACGGATAGAAGGGGCAGCAGAAGGCTCACCAGAGTTGTTGTATACCTGTAAACCTGGAACCTTACCTTGTAAGGCGTCAAACATGTTTGCAGTTGGCTTATTTTGTAATTTTTCAGCGTTAACAGTTACTACAGAACCAGTAACATCTGATTTCTTTTTTGCAGCACCATAGCCTACTACAACTACTTCATCCAAAGCATCTGCAGCAGAAGCTGTAAGTGAAGCGTTTGCTGTATTGTTTGCAGCAATGGTAACGTCTTTTTGAACGAAGTTTAACGAAGAAATCGTTAATACTTTAACTGAATTGGCAACCGTTAATTTAAAGGTACCGTCGGCAGCAGTAGTAGTACCCGCCTTAGATGATTTAGCAACTACGCTTGCACCAGCAATAGCAGCGCCTTTTTCATCGGTAACCTTTCCGCTAACCGTGCGGTTTTGTGCGAAAGACTGCGTAAAAGCAAGTGTTGCACACAAAATCATGACAACTAATTTTCTCATATTTTGGTTTTTAATGTAAAATGCAGACGCTAATTTAATGAAAGATTAACTTAAAGACCTTTTTTAATGCGTTAAATACTAGTATTTCTTGGATTTTTTTTCCAAATTGACAATAAATAGGTAAAAATGAACTATAAGATATTGAAAATCAATAATATATAATTTTCACCAATCATATTAATTATGTTAATAATATGATTGGTCTTAGTTATCAATTTTTGAACAGAATCCGCTTAAAAATCGGTGCTGCTATTGTTTACGCTTCTGAAAATGTAAAATAAGCACCGGAAGTAGGATTAAATTGGTTAAAGTGCCCACTACAAGGGTTAAAGAAGTGAGCCATCCAAGCGCCTTGGTACCACCAAAATCACTAATACAAAAGATAATAAATCCGGCTATCAGCACCAGTGAAGTGTAAATAATACTTATACCCGTATGCTTGATGGTTTGAATGAGGGTTGGACTTACCTGGTTATTGTAATGCGGAAGCTCCTGTTTGTAATTGATTAAAAATCGAATGGTTACGTCAATTGCAATACCAAGTGCAATACTAAATATTAAAACGGTAGAAGGTTTTAATGCGATACCAGCCCAACCCATAACGCCAGCCGTAATCACGAGCGGAATAACATTGGGAATTAAAGAACAAAGTAATATGCGCACGGATCTAAACAAATAAAGCATACAAAGCGCAATGAGTAAAAAAGCCCAAACAATACTTTCTTGCAAGCCTTTAATAATAAAACTAGAGCCTTCTAGAAATGTAATGGTACTTCCTGTAAATGTTACTTTGTAATGCGCCGTATCAAAAATTTCAGCGGCTTTTGTTTCAAAATCTTTAACGAGTATTGGCAGTTTAGCACTTCCAATATCTTTCATATTTACACTGATACGCGCCACCTGGTTTGCACTATCCATAAAACTATTAAGCAGTTTTGCAACGCCTTCTTTTTTTATTTGCTTGCCCGAATCTTGTGGCGCCGGTGATTTTAAATAAGGACCCATAAATGCCAAATCACCTTCGTAAGGGATATCATAACTTAAGGTGTCGCCATCATAATAGGCCTGTTTTGCAAATTTTAATCCTTCTACAAATGATAGCGGCCTTGCTGTTTCTGGATGCTGTGCGATATACACTGACAACTCCTCGATTTTTGAAATAGGCTGTGTAGTTCTGAGCAAACCATTTTTCTTTTTGGTATCCACCATAATTTCAAGTGGCATCACGCCGCCAAAATTATTTTCAAACCATTTTAAGTCTGTGTAAATTTTATCTTGCTTGGGTAAATCGTCAACAATAAATCCTTCCGATTTTAATTTACTCATTCCAATGAGTGCAAACACAGTAATGACAATGGTTACGCCATATACCCAGCGCGCATGATGAAAGGTCCAACGCTCAATTTTTACGAGTAGCTTTTCTAAAATTTTATTTTCGAGGTAGCGAGTATGTTTGGGTTTTGGCGCTGGTAAATAACTGAGTACTGCTGGAATAAATATGAGTGATACAAAAAACAATACCATGATATTGATCCCGGCAACTAGCCCAAACTCTTTTAATAACGCACTCTTTGTTAAAGCAAAAACTGCAAAACCAATGGCAGCCGCAATATTACAAAACAGCGTTACAATACCCATTCTACCCACCATGGTAACAATGGCTTTGTCTTTTTCTTTGAGTTCTAAAAAAGCAGTATGGTATTTATTAAAAAAGTAAATACAATTTGGAATACCTATCACAACTACAAGTGGTGGAATGAGCGCTGTAAGTAGTGTTATTTTATAACCAAATAAAACAACCGTTCCTAAACTCCATACCACGCCAATAGCCACAACTACCATACTCATAAGCATGGCACTCATAGATCTAAAAAATAAGAGAAGTGTTAATGCAGACAAAACAAAGGATGCAATTAAAAAAATATTCATTTCCTTTTTGATCCTATCTGCAACAATGGTTCTAATATAAGGAAGTCCACTCAATCGAACTGTTGATTTTGTTTCTTTCTCAAAAGTTTGAATCGCCGTATTAATATCGTAAATGAGTACCGATCTATTTTTTGAATTAATGATAGCACCATCGAGTGAAACACCCATCAAATAGGTATTTGAACTAGGGCTATATAATAATGTCTTATAAAACGGGAGCGACTTAAAAATAATTGCAGCACTATCTAACGCTGCTTGATCACTGTATGGCGGCGTAAATATTTTTACAGATTTAAATTGTGTATTTGCAGTATCATTAATTAAATTAACAACATCAGGTATATTTAATATGGCTGTTACTCCTTGTAGGCTTTTGATTTTTTTTTGTAAATCAGCTACTGCATTAAAATAAGACTTCTCATAAAAATGGTCTGTTTCAAAACCCACCACCATGGTATTACCATCAACGCCAAAACGTTTTAAAAATACCTGGTAATCTTGGTATTTGGGATTATCGGTTGGAATTGCTCTAGTAAACTCGTAACTCAGTGAAACTTTGGAAGCGTGGTACCCCATAAAACAGGTGCTACCTAACAAGGCAAGGAGTAAAAAAACACGACGTTTGATGATCCACTGTCCTAAAGTATACCACATAATAGAGGATTTTAGTTTTGCGGAGCAAAAGTCGGATAAAAAAACCACTTTTCTACTATCTACATAACAAAGAAATAAGCAGAGGCTTGACAAAGAGCACCCACCATTAATCCCATGTATACTTCTTTTTGAGAGTGATCTGAGATATACAACCTGCTACTTGCCACAATTCCTGTTAACAACAATACCCCAGTTATAGGTATCCCCAGGGGCTGATGGTAATAAAATGCAAACAAAACAACAGCCATACTCGCACCTCCCATACCAATGCCATGCAAACTAATTTTATAAAAATTGTTTGCAATAAGACCCACAGAGGTAGCCATAAAAATACCTGTATAAAAAAATTGTAAAACCAGTGGCTGATCTGCAAAATTTCTACTCAGGTAATGCATCCACCAATAAAAAAACATCGTGATGATATATGGAATAATGCGTTCTTTTTGTGTCCTTAAAAATATACTTTCAGAAAACTTAAGACGCCACAATAAAAAAACTGCAAAGGATGGAAAAAAGGCAGTCATCCAAAACACACTAAACAAACGGAGCTTTAACTGCCAGGGTGTAATACCTGCAAACTCATACGGAAAAAGCGTCATGAGCAATAAAAAAATGTAGGTAGGTATAAATAATGGATGTAGTACATAGGAAACAACTTGCGCCAAAAAGCGAAGAAGCGGATGTGTTGAGGTGAGCGTAGTTGTTGTCATGTATATTATAATTCTTTTCGTAAACGTGCTACAGGAATATGTAACTGCTCCCTATATTTTGCAACAGTTCTTCTTGCAATATTATACCCTTTTTGTTGTAGCATATCGGTTAAAATCTCATCACTGAGTGGAACATGCTTTTCTTCGGACTCTATTAGCTCGCTTAATATTTTTTTCACTTCCCTGGTACTCACTTCTTCTCCTGTATCTGTACTTAAAGATTCACTAAAGAAAAATTTAAGCCTGAATGTGCCAAACTCTGTTTGAACAAACTTACTATTAGCAACCCTGCTTACCGTAGAAATGTCTAATCCCGTTTGAAGCGCAATATCTTTTAAAATCATAGGCTTCAATGCGGTTTCATCGCCTGACAAAAAGAACGCATTTTGATGTATTAAAATTGCTCTCATCGTATTTGTAAGCGTTGCCTGACGCTGTTCAATCATGTCAATAAACCACTTGGCTGCATCAATTTTTTGTTTGATAAAAACGACCGCTTCTTTTTGACGCGGATCTTTTTTGCTGCCTTTTTCATAGTCCTTTAACATGTCCCTGTATCCTTCACTAACACGAAGTTCAGGCGCATTTCTACTATTTAAAGTAAGCTCTAATTGACCACCATTGTTAAGTACATAAAAATCAGGAATGATATAGGTTTGCGCCTTATCAATATTTGTGAAATTTCCGCCCGGCTTAGGGTTTAATTTTATAATTTGGCCTACTACTTCTTTTATTTCGGCATCGGATAATTCAAGTTGACGCTGAATTTTTTCGTAGTGCTTTTTGGTAAACTCTTCAAAGTATTTTGTAAGTATTGTAATGGCTAATTGTACAGATTTACCTTCTGATTTTTTTCTTTTTAATTGAAGTAAAAGGCACTCTTGTAAATCTCTAGCACCAATTCCTGCTGGATCAAAATCTTGTATGCTTACAACAATTTTTTCTATTTCTTTTTCACTTACTTCTATACCTTGTCTAAATGCTAAATCATCTGCAATTGAACTTAATGCCCTTCGTAAATAACCATCATCATCTAAACTACCTAACACTTGTTCAGCAATCGTATAATCACGTTCATCAAGTTCTAACATACCTAACTGATCCGTTAATAATTCATGAAAACTCGTTTCAATTTTAATGGGAATAACGGTGTTGTCATCCATTTCAGGATAATTATCATCCTTTAATTTGTAATCTGCTATTTCTCCATCGTCATCAATGATAAATTCTGTGTTGTCTGCAGGGTCATATTCATCTAGGGGAGCCGGCTCATCATCTGATGTTTCAGATTCAAATTCATTATCAATATCTTCTCCAAATTCAACATCTTTTTCACCCTCCGCCATTTCTAGCGCCGGATTTTCTTCTAATTCAGATTGAATCCTTTCTTCCAAATTAGCAGTAGGCACCTGCAACAATTTCATGAGCTGAATCTGTTGGGGAGATAGCTTCTGTAATAATTTTTGTTGAAAAGATTGACTTAAAGACATCCGTGTAATTCAAGTAATTATAATACTTTGGTAATCGCTGCCAACATTTTTTCTCCTTTCTCTTTTATTTGATCTTCGGTCCACAATAAACTTATGGCAGTAGAAACAGTTCGGCTCATAATGGCGTCACTTTTCGCAAAAGATCTAGTTTGTAAAGCAAGTAAGGCAGCTGTTTGGGCGTCATGCATACGGTTCAGTGTGGTCGCATTTTTTAAATGATCCCACTTGGTAATATAATGCCAGTTATTTGCGTACCAATAAAAATTACCTGCAAAAACCCCTGCTTCTTTTAATGACTCGATTGCAGCCTTAGTACTAGCTTCTGTGGGAAGCATCCAAGATAAAAAACTGCAGCTATCGCCTGCTTCATCAGGTACTGATCTAAATTGAATGCCCGGAACTTGCTCTAAATAACTACGCAGTAACTTGTTGTTTTTGCGTTGTATGGATAAAAAAGTATCGAGCTTTTTAATTTGCGCTAAGCCAACTGCAGCATGCAGTTCACTGATTCTAAAATTATATCCAATAAACGGATGCAGGTCGGCACCGCGGTCTACACCTAAGTGGTCATGACCATGATCGGTGTAGGCATCACATTTTGTGTATACGTCTTTGTTGTTTGTCATTACAACACCGCCTTCACCACAAGTAATTGTTTTTACAAAGTCAAAAGAAAAAGTGCCAGCATCACCAATAGTGCCTAACTTTTTTCCTTTATAAGTGCCGCCAATGCTTTGACATGCATCTTCCAATAAAATTAAATGATGATCTGCGCAAATTTGTTGAAGCGCATCCATATCTGCCATGCTACCGCACATATGAACGGGCATGATACATTTTGTTTTGGGCGTAATTGCAGCTTTAACGGCAGCAGGATCAAGTGTTAATGTTTCATCGATGTCCACTAAAACCGGCACAGCGCCAATACTTAATATGGCTTCAAAACTTGCCACAAAAGTAAAAGAAGGCATGATCACCTCGTCGCCAACACCAATTCCCAGCGCCGCCATGGCGGTTGTGAGTGCAGCTGTACCGCTAGAGGTCAATTGCGCATGCGCGCAACCAAAAACATTAGAAACAGCAGCTTCCAATTCTTTGGATTTCCAGATCCCTTTTCGTGGACCATCAAACCCATAACGCATGAGTATTCCGGTTTCAAGTACCTCATTCACTTCTTTTCTTTCCTCGTCACCAAAAAATTCAAATCCTGGCATATATAATGTTTAGACTGCAAAGGTAAAGAACTTAATTGCATGTTTTATTGGCATTATCTTTGCTTTATGAATCCAACCTTATTTTATTGCTACGACGCTTATTGTGGCTGGTGCTATGGTTTTTGCCCCGTTATCAAAAAAATAGCCGAAAAATACCCTACCCTTCCCATAGAAGTGCTTTCGGGAGGCATGATCATGCCCGAAAAACCCGTTTCAATAAGCGCTACTGCCCATTATATTTTGGGTGCTTATAAAAATGTAGAAGAATTGTCGGGCGTAGAATTTGGGGAAGACTACCTCTGGCATATCAAAAATCCTGAATTAAGTGACTGGTTCCCGCATTCCGAAAAAGCGGCTATCGCACTTTGCATATTTAAGGAGTTTTATCCGGGCAGGCAGGTTGAGTTTGCCAATGATTTACAAATTGCCCTTCATTATGAAGGTCGTGATTTAACGGACAATGAAGCCTACAGGCACCTTCTTGAAAAATATAGCATAGCACCCGAAACTTTTTACGAAAAATTAGCGAGCGAAACCTATAAAGATCAGGCCCACTATGAGTTTTCGCTTGTTAAACAATTACAAGTAACAGGTTTTCCATGCGTGTTATTACAAGTCAATGAGTCAAAATTTCATTTATTGGCAAGGGGCTACACAGATTACGAAACACTTCAATCTAGACTTGAACTAGCATTAGGGGAAGCAGCAAAAACGAATTAGTGGTATTTTAACCTGATTTTACCTTTACTTTGCAAAACGTAAAAAAAGCATATGGAGTATAGTAATTTAGTATCAATCTCTGGCCTTAGTGGTCTATTTGAAATGGTGGCGAGCAAAACTGATGGTGCCATCGTAAAGTCTTTAGAAGATCAAACCACAAAATTTGTGAGCAGTCGCGTTCATAATTTCTCACACTTAGAAAGTATCGAAGTATATACCGTTCGTGATAACATCAATTTAGTGGAGCTTTTTCAAACCATGTCGGCTTCAAAAGAGGCCCTTCCTTCCGAAAAAGACCCTGCACAGGTTGTGGCTTACTTCAAAAAAGTATATGCTGATATGGACTTTGACCGTGTCTATCCAAGCGATATGAAAAAAATGGTAAAATGGTTTAGCCTTTTAAAGGCGAATAACATTGAAATCAAATTAACAGAAGAGCCTGAAGACGAAACTGAAGCATAAAATTCATAAATGATATAAAAGGTCGCAATGAGCTAGTCTGTTGCGACTTTTTTTTGCCCTTACCTACCCAACAAATTGGTAGAAATCTTACATTGTGTCACTCAATACATGGCCATGAAAAAATTCTTACTCCTTACCATTTTAGGATGCTCATTATTATCTAGTAAAGCTCAACGATTTTCAGAAAAATCGGAGGCGTCAGAAACTTGGGTAACCGCGCAGTTTAATAAATTAACACCCGAAGAGCGCATTGCACAACTCATGATTATTAGAGCACATAGTAATTTAGGAGAAGCACATGTTAAAGAGGTGACGGATTTAGTAACCAAATTT
>JBEDIY010000007.1:0-6368 GCA_041173245.1 Bacteroidota bacterium
CTCAAATCGGTTGATTTCGGTTTTGTGAAAACATAACGCATTACAAATCAACACCTTAATTTTCTCAAAAAATCTTCATAACCCTGAGGTCCCGGGTTCAAATCCCGGTCTCGCTACATGAAAATCAAGGACTTACGTTAAATCGTGGGTCCTTTGTTGTTTTTGCGTGAGGTTTGCGTGAGGTTTTGCGTGAGGTTTTTGTCATTTCTTAGTTCAAGCTCAGTAAGGGGAGCCACAGTGGACAAGCCATCAGAAATGATGGCTTTTTCTTTGTCTATCAGGTAGTTAGACTAGTTGCATCTTTTTGTTTTTTCTTTAATTAACTTTAATGAAAAATCTGAAAACAGAATGATTAACTACAATCACAAGTCATTTCGACCTATTCAAAATACTGATAACGGGGAAACATCATCAGAAACCCTATTTTATTACAAACAAGAAGGCAATGTTATTTCTTCTGAATATAAAGGGGGTAAAATAATTCACGGTCACTTAATTGGGTTAGTTAATGAAGAGGGATGTATTGAAATGTGTTATCATCAAATCAATATCAACAACGAAATTATGACCGGTAAGTGCTTTTCAAAACCTGAGATGTTAGTTAACGGGAAAATTCGTTTACACGAAACTTGGCAATGGACTTCCGGAGATTTTTCATCAGGAACTTCAATAATAGAAGAAATTTAACCCTTTAATTTCCTGATTGTTACATACTCAATCATCGCATTATAGTTGCATCTTTCGTCGAAAAGGGGAGCAGATAAAAAGATAAAAGGGTTATACTTGTATAGTGTAACCCTTTTTTTTTATGAATGACCTTAATGAAATAAAGAACTTCGGTCCATATATGGTCAAAATAATGAACTTGATTGGAATTTATTCAAGGAAAGACCTGATGGAATCAGATTACAGAACAATCAAAAAGAAATTAGTTAAAGCTGGAATATCTCCACACCTTAATATATTCTACTCTATTGAAATGGGTATACAAGGAAAGAGTTGGAATGAGATTACAGCTAATGAAAAGAATGAAATCCAAAAAATATTGAAAGATGTGTAATCATTCATATTCTCCAAAATAAAAGGAAGTTCAACCCTTCAATTTTCTTATAGTCACATACTCAATCATCTTATTATAGCTGCCACTTTCGTCTAAAAGGGGAGCAGATATAAAAGTAAAAGGGTTATACTTTGATAGTATGACCCTTTTAACTTAAATCCTTTTAAGAATTGAAAAGGGTATTATTCTTAGTAAAAGGGCAATTAACTTCCACCTCTTTGCGATATAAAGAACTTGTTTCTTTTCCTTTATGGCTTCAAATATTTGTTCAGCAGCTTTTTGAACAGGAGCTACCCAAAAGAGACCTTCACCTTTCGCCATTGCAGTATCAACAAATCCAGGACGTACATCAGTAATCGTGATACTTGAACCATATTCCTTTACATTTATTCTTAATCCCTCCAAGTAATTGATTTGATATGCCTTTGTCGCATTGTATGATGGGGCAATACCATTTCCCCTGATTCCTGCAATAGAGCTAATGTTGACGAGATGACCATAACCTTGTTCTTTAAAATACCGTACAGCCCAATCAGCAATGCACGTAAATCCTTGAATATTCGTTTTGATTACACTATGCTCAACATCAAAATTTAAGTTTTTATTCTCCTCGCCGATTCCTGCTGAAATAATCAATAAATCCAATCCACCCATCTGACTCACCAATTCATTACAGATTGCCTCTAAAGTTGATAAATCCTGAACATCCATTTTTTTAAAGACAATTCTACTTGTCTCTTGTATCTTTATGGATTGAAATAATTCCTCACGTCTGCCAGTTACTCCCACTTCAAAACCTTCGCGCAATAGTAACTCAGCCAATGATTTGCCGATTCCACTTGTTGCTCCTATGATGATAGCTTTTTTCATTTTCATAAAAGTAGATAAACTAAGTATGAATGCCAACTTCCTGCAACTTGACACGAAGTTCAACCTTTTAATTTCTTAATTGTCAAATACTCAATCATCGCATTATAGTTGCATCTTTCGTTGAAAAGGGGAGCCACACTGCACAAGCCATCAGAAATGATGGCTTTTTCTTTGTCTATCAGTGAGTTAGGGTAGTTGCATCTTTTAGTTTTTAGAGGTTTATATTTTTTCAAAAGCTACAACTGAATATCTTTGTTATTAGAGGTGGATTTCCAATAAATCAACTTATCTCCCTAAATATGACAAACTATTTAATAGTTCCTGGTCTTGGTAATTCAGGTCCAGAACATTGGCAAACTTATTTCCAAAACTCCGCTGCTAATTTTTCCCGGATCGAACAGGCCGATTGGGATACCCCAACTTGTGATGATTGGATTAAAAATATGGATGCTATGGTAACATCATATGAACTATCATCTGTCGTTTTAATTGGACATAGTTTAGGATGTTCAACCATTGCGCATTGGTCAGCTAAGTTTAAAAGAAATATTAAAGGGGCAATGCTGGTTGCTCCAAGTGATTTGGAAGCATCCAATTATACTTTTCCTACAAAAGGATTTTCACCGATACCACTTGATAAATTAAGTTTCAATTCTATTGTTGTAGCCAGTTCAAATGATATTTGGGTTTCTTTAGAGAGAGCAAAATTTTTTGCAGAAAATTGGGGCAGTGAATTTATAAACATTGGTGATGCTGGTCACGTAAATGTATCTTCCGGACACACTAATTGGGAAGAAGGATTAACGATTTTGAAAAAATTGGGATAGTTTAACCCTTCAATTTCCTAATAGTCACAAACTCAATCATCCTATTATAGTTGCATCTTTCGTCGAAAAGGGGAGCCACACTGGACAAGCCATCAGAAATGATGGCTTTTTCTTTGTCTATCAGTGAGTTAGGGTTTTGTATCTTTTTTCAGGTTTTTTGTATTTTTGAAATGCAATTAAATCATATGGCAATCAAAAAGAGTTGGCTTGATAAATTGAATGAACATAAAGAGCCAAAAATTAAACGAATTGATATTGACTTTGCTGATATTCCAGCTGGAAGTATGATGTTTATTGCTACGCCAAAACTCATAGATGAGTATATTCAAGAAATTGGATTTGGGAGGCGCATAGATTCAAAAACATTACGGAAAGACCTTGCTATAGAGCATAATGCTGATTACACTTGTCCTGTAACTACAGGAATATTTTTGCGAATTGTGGCAGAAGCAAACTATGAAAAGTTGCAACAAGGAAAACGCTTAGAGGAAATCACACCTTTTTGGAGAGTGATTGAACCGAATAGTGCATTAGCCAAGAAACTCACATTTGAACAAGATTTTTTATTTCAGCAAATTGAAAAAGAGCGAGAATGCAACAGAATATCGTAATTCAAGCGAGAGACGGGTATAAACTTTCGGCAACTATCCGAAGACCATTAACTGAAATCAAGGGAGTTATTCAAATCAATTGTGGCACCGGAATTCCTCAAAATTTATATAGTAATTTAGCAATCTACTTGACGGAGTGTGGTTATTTTACCCTTACCTATGACTATCGTGGCATAGGGAATTCTAAACCAGAGAGTTTAAAGGGATTTCAAGCAAATCTGGAAGATTGGGGTATTTTAGATATGACAAGCATATTTGATTGGATTAACCATGAATACCCCTCTGAACGAAAAATTATTATTGGCCATAGTATGGGTGGGCAGCTTGTGGGGCTAATGGATAATTATGATAAAGTAGATAGGCTTATTCTTATTGCCTCTTCCACTGGATATTGGAAAGATATGAGCAGCCCATTTAAATGGCTAATGCCACCATTGTGGTTCTTAATGATTCCGATTATCGTGGCAATGTATGGCTATGCAAACGCAAAAAAAATAGGGCAAGGAGAAAATTTACCTAAGGGTGTTGCTCTACAATGGCGTATGTGGTGCATTAATCCGAACTACTTTGATGACCATTTCAAAAAATCAAGCACAAAATTATTTTTTGACAAGTTCTTAATTCCTATAAAGTCTATTCAAATTGATGATGACCCCATTGCAAATGAAATCACAGCAAATAAATTACTAGGCTATTTTAAAAATGCCAAAATCGAAGTAGAAACAATTAGCCCCCAAAAAATGGGCATTAGAAAAATGGGACACGCGGGCTTCTTTTCCAGAAAATTCAAGGACACACTTTGGAAAAAATTAATAGAAGATATTGAAGATAGAAATCTGAATTAGGTGTTCAAATGACCTAGTTTTGACTTCAATGATTCGAAATGATGCGACGTGTGGAAGGAAGTGAAGCTAGCCAGTTCTCCTAAGGATATTTTACCCAAGATGGGGTGAGGTAATCTATAGCTATCTAATTCATATTGGGTATGGTTGTTCAATTTTTCAATCCCTATTTTAACTTATTTATTATTGTATACACTCAAATTTAGTAAACATTATAAGATTTTTCTATTTAATATCATTAAATCATTTTTTTAATTTAAATACTTTCCAAAAAAGCGACATTTAGCGATAATATGCATTCTTTTTATGCGTGATCTTGGTTAGTTAAGCTTAATTCTGAAAGTTTTAGCAATTTCCGATCCTAGGTCCGCTGATTTACTGACAACATGATAGATACCCCCCTCCATCACTCCACAAACACATTATAAATCCCGGTCTCATTCCTTCTAATTTTTCGCGATTTAAACCCAGTATTCCTATCATCCACCATTTCTACGAGGCAAAACTCCTTCCAGTCTTTAGGAATAGCCGGAAATATCAATGTAAACCGTTTAACCTGTCCTTTTTCTGCAAAATGAAACTTATTAGGTGCAACAGGTATGTTAACGGCTTGTATCATTTCTAGATCGTCTAAAAACTTACCGGATCCTGATAGGTAGGTGGTAGGCCAGATGTTAATCCATCCTCCGTTGATATACTTTTGTTTGGCTGCATATACGCAGTGGAGGTAGGTATAGCCAGACTCCTGGGCATCCTCGGTAAGGTTTTTAATTAGGATGTTACTAATGGGTTCAATGAGGTTAACGTTACTAGGCTTATGTTTTTCCATGGTATTGGTATTAAAACACAAAACTAAAAAGGCATACCGCATTCTATTGGAGGACTTAATGTATGGGGTATTATTTTACCCCTCCAATACATGGAGGTTTGGCCAGGTATGTTTGTGTCTTAAATAGATATTATGATACAAATTTTACCCGTTGCAGACATTTACAAAGAAGAGGTAGTTATAGACGACAATTTTGGCCAGAGGCAGGAGGGGTGGGAAACCGTGGAGAGTGATACCGAGTCTGCCTTTTTTAGGATGGGCCGTTATATCATGGAAAACAAAACAGATGATACCTGGAACTATTACCATAAGGAGCTACCTAATAATTTAGGCGACAACTTTATTATTAAGGCTGAGCTTGAGGTGGTAGAAAACCACAAAGGTTTTGGGCAGTATGGTTTGGTGTGGGGTTTTGATGAAGAGTCGGACTATTTAAACAAGTTTGTGGTTAGTTCGGAGGAGCAGTCTTTTGTGGTGTCTAGTTTTGAGCGTAATCATAGTTTTCAAAAGCACAGGTTTAGTGATCTCTTTTTTAATTACAATACAAGTGGTAAAAAGCAGTTTTTTTCTATTTTAAAACTAGAGGGCTACTATTACTTTTTTGTAAACAAGTATGACCGTCCTAATTATGTGGTACATGCGTCGCACCTGCCTATGTTTGGTAACCGTTTTGGCTTTTATATAGAGCCAGGGCTTAAAATGGTGTGTGAAAGTATAACCGTAAAAAAGCTTTTTGTAAATCCAAAATTTGACGGTCATATTTGGATGCCAGTAGGGGAAGATTTAATGCCAATAGGGTCGGTGCTGCTTAGAGGTAATTAGCATTCATAAGGCTAATGGTATTTTTGATTGTTTTTTTAAGGCTTGCAGGCTTGTTAACAATACAAAAAGATCCCATGCCTAGTAGTTTAAACGTAAATTCTTCGTTGAGTAAAACTTTAAGGCTTATTTGTATAGCGTCTGATTTTTTTACGATCACTTTTTGAGTAGCGTGTAATGGTTCAAGTAATACTAGGTTGCTAATAGGGCTTTGTATGGTTAGTAATACTTCTTCTGGCTTAGCTTTACTTTCCATGATACCAGTGCTGTGTTGAAAAAAGGTGGAGGCATTAAAATCGGAACGTCTCTTGTAAATAGTATCTGTTGTTTCTACACCAGACATTCTATCTAGTGCGTAGGTGGTGTATTTTTCTTTTTCGCTACTCCAGCCTATTACGTACCATCTGTTGCGGTGCTCTTTGATTAAATAGGGGATCAGGCTGGTAGCACTTGTTTTGTTTTTATAAATGTTGCGGTAGTTAAAAGTGATACCCTGCTTGCTTTTGATGG
>JBEDIY010000008.1:0-29418 GCA_041173245.1 Bacteroidota bacterium
GCCCAGCATGATCTGGCAAACGTACTCATGGGATTTTGAAACGCATGGTTCCTATTTTGGTGCCATGAAGGCCTGCGAGCCGGTGCATGTACAAATGAATTTGCATGATAATAAAGTTATTGCGGTTAATAGTACCTTGCAAAGTTACCAATCTGTAAATTTAATTTTTTCGGTTATCGATTTAAATGGAAAAATACTTTTTACAACTACTAAAAAAACAGACTTGCTTCAAAATAGCAAGACTGAATTATTTACACCGGATTTGGTTGGTATTAATTTACCTCAAGTGTATATGGTAAGATTGCAATTAAACGCTTTAGATGGTAAAGTATTGTCGACGAATGAATATTGGAAATCAAATAAGGAAACCGGTAATTTTCTCGCTTTTAATAAGCTGTCAAATGTCTCATTAAATATTTACAAAACCGGTTTAAATAATGGGAATACTGTATTAAGTATAGAAAATAAATCTAATACACCTGTTGTTGGGTTAAAGTTGAATCTAACAGATTTAAAAAATAATATCATACTTCCTGCTTATTTTAGTGATGGATATTTTACTTTAATGCCTTCAGAAAAGCGTTTGATTGATGTAAGATATTCTGGAAATATGGATAACCTAAAAGTACGAACTGAGGCATACAACAGCCTACCAACTTTCCATCCAATAAATTAATGGACAATGAATTCTGCAATTAAAAAATCAATATTACTAGTAATAGTTTCTCTTTCTTTTTTCTTTCAATTGTATGCTCAACCTACTGAACAGCCGATTAAGTTATTGATAACCCCTAATCATCAAAATTGGCAATGTAAAGTTGGTGACTTATCCAATTTCAAAATTATTGTAATGATAAATGGAGTTGCAATTAAAAATGCAAAGATTTTTTATCAAATAGGGCCTGAGAGAATGAAACCGTTTATTAGTGACTCTATCCGAACATCTGACACAGGTTTTATGACACCAAGTTGTACAATGAAAGAACCTGGTTTTCTCCGATGTATTGTTACTACTACTTGGCAAAATAAGCAGTATAAAAATCTAGTAACTATAGGATATGATATCGAAAAGATAATGCCTACTGTTACAAAGCCAAATGATTTCGATGCATTTTGGCAAAAAGCGAAAGAAGATTTAAGTAAAATTCCAACAGATGCACGATTAACCTTGTTGCAGGATAAAAGTACTTCATTGACTAATGTGTATCATGTAAGCTTGCAAAATTATGGGTCTTCAAAACTTTATGGGATTTTATGTGTGCCAAAGAAGTCAGGTAAATACCCGGCTATTTTACAAGTTCCAGGAGCAGGAATCAGGCCTTATTTCCCAGATCTTGAAATGGCGGATAAAGGCTTTATTGTTTTTACAATAGGGATTCATGGAGTACCAGTAAATATGGATCAGGCAGTTTATAATGATTTAAACAATGGAGCTTTAAAAGGCTATTTTTTCTTCAATGCAAATAATAGAGATAATTTTTATTACAAGAGAGTATATATGGGTTGTATTCGAGCCAACGATTTTATTACTAGTCTTCCTGAGTTTGATGGCAAAAATCTTGCAGTAAGCGGAAATAGTCAGGGTGGAGCTTTAAGTATTATAACAGCAGCCATTGATGATAGAGTAAAATATTTAGCGTCAGTACATCCTGCATTATCAGATATGTCCGGGTATCTCCATGAACGTGCTGGAGGATGGCCGCATATATTCGCTCCCAATAACCTTTGGTTTAGTAATGATACTTTTGTAAAACAAACTATGCCTTACTACGATGTGGTTAATTTTGCCAAAAATGTAAAAATACCAGGGTATTATACATGGGGATTTAATGATGAAACTTGCCCGCCAACATCAATGTATGCAGCATATAATGTTATTAAGTCAACAAAAGAAACCGCTGTATATCAAGATTCTGGTCATTGGATGTATGCAGAGCAGAAGCAGGCTTTTAATAATTGGATTATTAAAATGTTGGCTAAATAAATTATTTAGCCAACATTTTCTTAGATACTGTTGCATCCTCCCTAAAAAAGATGCACCATAAACCCGCCTTAGATCGTCCCAAATCTGATTAGAATGAATTATTTCATAGGCTTCTATATTATTCTTGCGAATAATATAGAAGCCAAAAAAGCAGGTATTAATGGCCTGCTTTTTTGGGATTAAAGAATTTCTCAAAGACACCTACCAAACTGTAAACTCTCCTCAAATCATTCCAGATTTGGTTAAAATGTAGTTCAATTGTGGCTAAATGAAAATCAAGGATTACCGTTTTTCACTTCGTTCCAAACGTCTTTTTAAAAACAGGACTGCTGGCTTCATTTCACCGTCTTCCCTAATTTCTACGAGGGGTTTACCAAAACATTATGGTTAGCCATTTATAGCATTTGTAGTGATAATTGGGATATAGAACATTCTCTCAGAAATGGTTGTTTGGACTTTCTATTTTTCTTACGAGAACACTCGTGAATGTCCTAGAACGATAAAGTACGTTCCCGAATAGTAAATACCGTTCCAGAACGGAAAAAACCATTCCGGAACGGTATATTCCTTTGTTTTAAAGGCCTAATTATGAGGTTTTGAGGTCTGTTTGAGACAACTGTTCCATTAATTCTTGTTTGGTTCTATGAAGTTCGTCAATAATCTCCCTTTGTCGATTATTTCGAAAGCTTAGGTCATCAATCTTTTGTTTAGACCTAATATATTCACCTTTTAAATCTTTTAAGGATCTGTACTGCATGTATAAACATCCCCCTAATACTAAGCTTGTTATGATGAGGCCTAACACTGTATTGTTTCTGTCATCTGCTTTGGAAAGTTTGCGGCCTAATGCCATGTATTCATAGTTAGTCATTTTTTATAATTTTATGTGTGTTCAATTTTGGGTTAGATATAATTCTGAATCCAAGAAATTCGGCATAAAGAAGGCCAGAGTGATAACCAAAGTTTAGATTCTCACCTAGTTTAACATTGTATGCGTTAAAAACCTCAGTAGACACTTCATTGCCATGATCAGCTAAAATCTTTTCGATTTGTCGCTTGGTTTCTCTTTGTACTGACGAAAAATCTAGTAGGATGTCATCAAAGGGTTGTGTTTTTAAAGCATGTTTTTGCCTCCTGCAGTCATGAATAACGCCATACTCGTCTCTCCATCGAGAGCAGTGTGTTTTTGTAGCTCTATCCTGATCTGCGATGGGTTCACCGCAATTTTGGCAAACGCGGCCCAGATGGTAGGTTTTTGCTTTTTTTTCTGGAAATTGATCTTTTTTCTTCATATTAGGGATATTTTATTTGTTAAATATCCCACAAGTTAGTAATTTAGATGTATGAAAAAAATTAAACTAAGCAAAATCCAAAAAAATGATCTTGAAGGTGTCTCGCTTCGAGGTAGCCTTTTGGAGAGGAATATAAAGCTAAGAGATACCGACTTTAAGTCCAAAACATTTCACTACTGGAAGATGAATGGTCTCATTTCATTCGTTGCTGAGGGTAAATGGGCTGAAATTAGTTTTATTGAGTATCTGTGGCTAAAAGTGCTGGAGTCGATGCGAGATTTTGGTTGTTCAATAAAGCTGATGCAAAAAATTTATTATGATCAATTTATCAAGGCATATGAAGAAGACCTAGGAAAAAATACACTAATTGACAATATTGCTTTTTTAAAGAGCCTTAGTAAGATTAGGTATCTTGATGAACAGGAAACTTTACAATTAAATCTTTGTGAACAAACCCTGAATGACCCATATATAAATATTATACTTCGAACTGAAATTAGTTATTTCTATCAAATGGTATCTAGGTGTATTGAAAGCGGGACAGAAGCCGGCATAATAATTTATCAAGATGAAACATACGTTATGCTGGGGGATAATGATATGGAAGTAGATAAATCAAGACCGCATATTTATATTCCAATTTCCCATTTCATAGCTGAGTTATTTATTGATGAAGAAAAAGTCAACTTCATAAATCAGTTAAAGTTGTTTAGTGAAGATGAATTGCGACTGGTAAAAGAGCTGCGAAACAACAATATTGAAAGGGTTACTATAGTGTATGATAGGGATGCCCGTAAAGTTACCAAAATTGAATATGATAAGACAGGTTTGATGAACGGTGACAAAGCAAAAGAAGTTATGCGTATACTTGGATTAAAGAATTATTCTACTATCCAACTAAAAACAAGAACAGGAACTTCACTTTCATTTACAAAAACTGAAACAAAATATTTTTAAAGATCCGTTTGCTACGGCTCAGTATAGTAATTGGGTCTCCTCCATTTGAAATGGCGAGGCCTCAACTGAGGAAAAATGAAACCCAGTAATGAGTATGAAAAATTAATAAATGAATTAACGGAAGAAGAATTACTTAAACAATTTGCTAATTTAATAATCGATATTTATTTCGATCAGCCTTATGAAAAAGAAAATCAGCAATAATGCACTTCAAGCAGAGCTTGAAGCACTGTCTACCCGAAAGTACAAAAGCATCTCTAAAGTTAGAGGTGCTGATGCGGTAGTATACACAAGAGTTAGCAGCCAAGAACAAGCCGAAAATAACGGTAGCCTGGAGGTTCAACTTAAATATTGTAATAACTACGCAAAAACCAATAGTATTCAAATTAAAGAATACTTTGGTGGTTCTTACGAAAGTGCTAAAACAGACGGTCGTAAGGAGTTTTTACGAATGATTGAATATGTAAAAAAGCACAAAAATATTTCTTACATCATAGTGTTTAACTATGACCGGTTTTCCAGAACTGGGGCTGCAGCATCACACATAAGTGAAGAGTTAAGTAGACAAGGTGTAACTGTAAAATCTGTAACTCAGGATATAGATACATCTACTGCTATTGGTAGATTACAAGAAAACTTTTTTCATCTCCTAAATAATTTCGATAATCGGTTAAAAAGTGACAGAACCATAATTAATACGAAAGAGGTTATGTTAAAAGGTTACTGGCCTTACCAAACGCCACTCGGATACCTTAATCTTAAGCCAAAGCATAGGGCATGCTTTCATGAGTATGTAATTACAGAATCAGGCAAACACCTTAGGAAAGGGTATCAAATGCTTACCGAAAGAAAATACTTTTATTATGAAATAGTGGATTATTTGATTCAAAGAGGTGTAGAGATATCTACAAAGAACTTTCGGAATGTATTTAGCAATCCTTTTTATGCAGGATATGTTACTGGGAGCCTTGTGGGAGGCAAATTAATAGAAGGTAAGCATCCTAAATTAATTGATTTAAAAACCTTTCTAGCAGCACAAGATGTTTTAAATAATAACCCATTTGTTGGTGTTGCAAAAGTATTTAGACATGATGAGGTTCCACTCAAGATATTTGTAAAAGATGAAGTAAGTGGAAAGCCATTTACTGGGTATACAGCAAGGGGGAATTGGTACTATAAAACAAAAGATGCAGCAATTCCGGTTAATGTAAGTTCAAAGCTGTTAAATGGTCTGTTTGTAAATCTTCTTTCTAAATACGAATACAACCCTACTTTAAAGAAGAAGTTTGAAGCCATTTTAACGAGTGAGCTAAAAAGTAGGTTAAGTGGAAAGGCTAGCGATAAAACGCTATTAAAAAAGAAAATTGCCGAAAAGCAAGGCTTGCTTGAAAAAGCGGAGTTAAAGTACATAAGCGATCAAATAACGGAAGATATTTATAATAAACACGCCGAGCAGCTCCGAAGCGAGATCGGAGTATTAAGTAAAGGAATTGATTCTGCCACACTGAGTAGTTCGAACATAGAAAAAGTAGTTAAAAATTGTTTGGCGATTTCACAAAACCTAAGCCAGGCATGGATTTCAGCAGATTACGAGAAGAAACAGCACTTGCAAAAGATGGTGTTTCCGGAGGGTATTATGTATAACAAGCAAAATGGGGTAGTTCGAACTTCTAAAGTAAACCTAATATTTAACGAAATCCCTTTACTGGTAAGCCTTTGCGCCGAAAAAGAAAAAGGCGATTCTGTTAAGAATCGCCTTAAATCTAATTATGTGCAGAAGAGGAGATTCGAACTCCCACGCCCGGTAAAAGGCGCTACCACCTCAAGGTAGTGCGTCTACCAATTTCGCCACCTCCGCATGCTTTTTGGGCTACAAATGTAAAGTAAAATCGCAAAAATTTGCACTAAAATTTATAGTTACAATGACCGTTACATTTTTTCAGGAACAGGAATACCTAGCACCGCCATCCCCGTTTTTAGGGTTTGGGCTGTTAGGGTAGCCAGTTGTAGCCTGAGTATTTTCTTTTCGTCTGTTTCGGCATTGGTAATAGAATGCTCAGCGTATAATGCATTAAATGTTTTTGCCAAATTAAAAATAAAGATGGCCACTTTAGAAGGGTCAAAGGCCGCCGCCGCTTCTTCTAGCATGCTCGTAAACTGCTCTAGTTGTATGGTTACCTCTTTTTCAAGTGGTAACAGTGGGGTAGAAGGCGCGTTTGTAAGGGCTGCATCTTCTGCATTCGCTTTTCTTAAAATACTTTTAATTCTTGCGTGCGTGTACTGAATAAAGGGGCCAGTAAATCCATGAAAATCGATACTCTCTTCTGGATTAAAAATCATTTTCTTTTTAGGATCTACCCTAAGTAAGAAAAATTTAAGGGCACCGAGTCCAATGGTATGGTAGAGCGTTTGTAATTCTGCTTCTGTAAAATCTTTTACCTTACCTAGTTCTTCTGTTTTTTGTTTTGCGATGTCTATCATAGCAGCCACCAAATCATCGGCGTCTACAACGGTGCCTTCTCTACTTTTCATTTTACCCGTAGGTAATTCCACCATGCCATAACTTAAATGATAAATACCATCTGCGGCTGGTAGGCCTAGCTTTTGACAAATTAATTTAAGCACTTTAAAATGGTAGTTTTGCTCGTCACCCACCACATAAATACTTTGATCCGCATTAAATTCTTTTTGTTTGGTTTGTGCAAGTCCAATGTCTTGTGTCATGTACACCGATGTGCCATCTTTTCGTTGCACTAATTTTTCATCGAGCCCGTCGGTGGTTAAATCTATCCAAACACTACCATCTTCTTTTTTATAAAATACATTTTTAGTGAGGCCATATTCAACTAAATCTTTTCCTAATAAATACGTTTCACTTTCATAATAGGTTTTATCAAAATCGCTTCCAATACTTTTATAGGTTACGTCAAAACCCTCATATACCCATCCGTTCATATTGCGCCACAACTCAAGCACCGCAAGGTCTCCAGCCTCCCAGTCCAAAAGCATTTTTTGAGTCGCTTTCATAATAGGGGCTTCTTTTTCTGCCAGTTCTGTTGCCATACCACCAGCCACTAAATTTGCTACTTCTGCTTTATAGGCATCATTGAATTTTACATAATAATCGCCCACAAAATGGTCGCCTTTTTTACCGTTAGAAATTGGAGTTGCACCATTCGCAAACAATTGCCAAGCAATCATACTCTTACAAATATGAATACCTCTATCGTTTACAATACAAGTTTTTACCACTTTGTTTCCAGTAGCTTCTAAAATGGCTGCAATGCTCCAACCTAAAAAGTTATTGCGTAAATGACCAAGGTGAAGTGGTTTATTGGTATTTGGTGAAGAGTATTCAACCATCACCGTTTTACCATTACTTCCAACGGCATTGTTATTGGCATTATTAATACACTCAAACCAAAACGCATCTGCAATGGTTAGGTTTAAAAACCCTTTAATGGTATTGTGCGCCGTAAATAAATGGGGGTAGCCTGCTACTAAATGATTACCAAGCGCCTCGCCAAGTGCATCGGGAGACAATTTTAATTCTTTTACAAAAGCAAAGAGTACAACGGTATAGTTGCCCTCAAATTCTGGCTTGGTGGCATTCACCAATATAGAATTAGCTGGCACAGTTACCTGGTATACGCTTAATAGGGCCTCGGAAGCCGCTTTTTTAATTTGATCTACAAGATGCATGAATAATCTATTTGTTTGGCCGAGGCAAAAGTAATTAATTAAGGGCTACCTTCGTCCACTAGTATGCAAAAGCTGCACGAACATATCCGCGGAGGGATCTTACAGCTAGTAGATTTGTTTTATCCGCTCTTTAGGCGCTTCATGCCCCATCAAACCTTTAGGTATGCGGCTTGTGGTGGCTTTAATACCGTACTCGATATTGGGTTGTTTTTTGTGAGCTATAACTATTTGTTTCATAAAGAGCCCGTGCACATAGGCCTGCTCACCATTAGCCCTCACATTGCCTCCTTTTTATCAGCGTTTTTAGTTACGTTTCCGATAGGGTTTTACCTGAGTCGTTATGTGGTTTTTCAGGAAACCTCCGTAGCCAAAAAAGTGCAACTCTTCCGTTATTTTATAGTGGTACTCGGTTGCCTTATTTTAAATTATATATTTCTAAAACTCTTTGTAGAAGTTTTTGGGTGGTACGCCACGCCATCAAAATTAGCCACCACCGTTTTTGTGGTTGCCTTTAGTTATTATATGCAAAAGTACTTTACGTTTAAAGCCGTTGAGGTGGGGGTGGATTAAAGCATTATTTATTATACCCAAACAAACTCCCACTTTTTTCATCAACACCAAACTGATTTTTATAGTCTGGTCCGGTGTATTCAAATACAATGTTCCTAGAAATAGTTGTGGCTCCCATATTAATAATTGGCAGCGCTGTAAACGTGGCTGGAAAAACGCCCGTTAAACTATCTACTATCGTAAAGCCATTCATGCTGTGTAAACGCCAGCTAGCTGTTATACTACCAAGTACTTCAAAATGGTAAAGCCCAGTACTATCAATGCCTTTGAGCCATACAAGGGGGTATTCAAAATTATAAGGTCCCCAATTTGTAATGCGTATTTCTTCTAAACCAGCCGGAAAATGGGTGAGGGGCACACTGGTTGCTTTTACTTTTTGTAAGCGTTTGTCAATCGCGTAATCAAGACCTACTTCTTCATTTTCTTTGGTAGAATCTAGTTCATGAATACGCGCACCTAATTTATAGCGCTGTCCCGTATTTGTTTTGGTATTGCCACTCAAATAAATACTATCGGTGCCCATGATATCATATACCGTGTTGTTATTTTCAAAACTATTGGTAGCGATGTAATAGTTTTTACTGTCTGTGTTTTTTAACTGTGCAAATTTCCAATCTGGGGGTTGCGTTTCGCGCGACCAAAGTTTGATGCCCGTTTTATCGCCTTTAAAAATATTAAGTGCAATGTTTATATTTTGTCCGTGCTCGATGGCAATAGCAATTCGATTACCCGAAAAAATATTGTCTGTAATATCCGTTTCGTAACTATAGCCACCCCACACACCATGGTCACAATTTGTAATAATATTTTTCATAATTAAATTACTGCTAAACGTAACTTCTACGCCATTGGTAGGTGCGTATGAAAAATCGTTGCCATAAATAAAATTATCGTTACAGCCGCCAATACCAGTATCCATGGTGGTTTGACCGGCCCATAAAAAAAATCCATCGCCCGAGTGGGTAGCACTGTTAAATGCAAAAATGTTATGGTTGCACTGCTCAAAAACGAGTATGGCAGCGCTGTCTTGTCCTCTTCTATATTTTTTATAGCTAAAACCACGCACATTAAAATCGAGTTGATTGTGGTTGATATTATTATACGAACTTTTATACAGTCCTATGCCAATACCTGAATTAAAAGAAAAATTATTGTCTGTAATAAGTGAATTGTTGCAGCTCGTAAGCATAAGTCCGCACTGTCCGTTTGTGACTGTATTATTAGTGATGGTAGCGCCTTTGCAATTTTTTAAATACAAGCCAGCGCCATAGCGCATCCATTCATCATTTTCGTTGTTATGAAAACTCATCCAGTCGCTTTCATCTTCTTTTTCAAAGTTGCTTTTTAAAGCGTCTCTATAATTATAACTGAGGTCGCAATTGTCAATTGTAAGCGCTTCAACACTATCTGCTTTAATACCAATTTTATATCCTTTAATGCTAGCGTTTTTGATGGTGATATGGCTTGAGCCTGGTTTAATTTCAATGGCGATACCTGTAAACTGGTCTGGCGCAAACGAGGACTTATTGCCAGCCCCATCTAAAACAACACCCGCTAGGTCAACAACTATGTTTTTGCCTTCTATAACAATGACGCCACCTTGTTTTTGAATGGTATTTGTATCTGATGAAGGAAGGGAATAGAACCCTGGTGCCATAATAATGGACTTCGTAATGCGCATCCCAACTGACGGAATGGGAGCTTTTTGAGCCCAAACACTGACATTTAGGGTGGTGGCAACAAAGGCTATAATGAGCAAAACAAAGCTTCTCATACCTAAAACTACCTATTTTGGCTAAAAATGGCTGACATTTTTGCATTTTTTGGCTAGATGGCATAAAGATTGGGTATATACCCATGATTATTAATCTGAAATTCAATTTATATGGGAAAAATAATAGGCATTGACCTCGGTACCACAAACAGTTGTGTAGCCGTAATGGAAGGTAATGAACCAGTAGTAATTGCAAATGATGAAGGTCGTAGAACAACCCCTTCTGTAGTTGCCTTTTTAAAAAATGGTGAGCGTAAAGTAGGAGATCCTGCTAAGCGTCAGGCCATCACAAATCCTCAAAACACCATTACCAGCGTTAAGCGTTTTATGGGTCGTCGTTTTGATGAAGTAACTGAAGAAATTAGTCATTGGAGTTATAACGTTGCAAAAGGTGATAACAACACTGTTCGTGTAGCGATTGATGATCGTATGTATACACCACAAGAAATTTCTGCGATGGTGTTACAAAAAATGAAAAAAACAGCCGAAGATTATTTAGGTCATGAAGTAACAGACGCTGTTATTACAGTACCTGCCTACTTTAATGATGCACAGCGTCAAGCAACCAAAGAAGCTGGTGAAATCGCTGGCTTAAATGTTAGACGTATTGTAAACGAACCTACAGCTGCAGCGTTAGCTTATGGTTTAGACAAGAAAAATGCAGAGCAAAAAATTGCTGTATTTGACTTAGGTGGTGGTACGTTTGATGTATCGGTACTTGATTTAGGTGATGGCGTATTTGAAGTAAAATCTACCAATGGTGATACACACTTAGGTGGTGACGACTTTGATAAAGTAATTATGGACTTTTTAGCGGATGAATTCAAAAATCAAGAAGCGATTGATTTACGCAAAGATCCGATGGCGCTTCAACGTTTAAAAGAAGCGGCCGAAAAAGCAAAAGTTGAATTAAGTTCTTCTGCCGAAACAGAAATCAACTTACCATATATTACTGCTGTTGATGGTGTTCCTAAGCACTTGGTCGTAAAATTAACAAGAGCAAAATTTGAATCTCTTGCAGATAATTTATTTGCACGTTGTTTGAAGCCATGTGAAGTAGCATTAAAAGATGCTGGTTACACAACTTCTCAAATTGACGAAGTAATTTTAGTAGGCGGATCTAGTCGTATTCCTAAAGTTCAGGAAATTGTAGAAAAATTCTTTGGTAAAAAACCTAATCGTAGTGTTAACCCCGACGAAGTAGTTGCACTCGGTGCAGCGATTCAGGGTGCGGTATTAACCGGAGAAGTAAAAGATGTGTTGTTATTAGATGTTACACCACTTGGTCTAGGTATTGAAACCATGGGTAGCGTAATGACAACCATGATTCCTTCTAACACAACCATTCCAACTAAAAAAACAGAAGTATATTCTACTGCGAGTGATAACCAACCGGGTGTTCAAATCCATGTATTACAAGGAGAGCGTCCAATGGCCAATCAAAACAAGAGCTTAGGTATCTTTAATTTAGATGGTTTACCGCCAGCACCAAGAGGTGTTCCTCAAATCGAAGTAACTTTTGATATCGATGCAAACGGTATCTTAAGCGTACACGCAAAAGACAAGGGTACTGGTAAAGAACAAAAAATTAGAATTGAAGCGGGTAGTGGTTTAAGCAAGGAAGAAATTGAAAAAATGAAAGCCGAAGCAAAAGCCAACGAAGCCACTGATAAAGAAGCACGTGAAAAAGTAGAAAAATTAAACCAGGCCGACAGCCTTATTTTCCAAACGGAAAAGCAGTTTAAAGAGTTTGGTGACAAGATTTCTGCGGATAAAAAAGAACCGATCGAAGCAGCGCTTACTAAATTAAAAGAAGCGCATAAAAATCAGGACATCCCAGCTATCGATGCTGCCATGGCCGAAATGAATACAGCTTGGACGGCAGCTTCTGAAGAAATCTACAAGGCGCAACAAGCAGCAGGACCAGAAGCGGGTGCAGCTGGACCAGATGCAGCAGCGGGTGGTGCGCAACAACAAAATGATAATGTAGAGGACGCGCAGTTTGAAGAAGTGAAATAGGGTTTAATTAAGATGAATAAAAAAAATCCCCTGCGTTTTCGTAGGGGATTTTTTTATGACTAGATTTATTTAATAATGCGGTAGCACCAGCGTTTTAGTTTTCCTTCAAAATCAAAACCAGTGGTGGCTTTGGTGATGTCTTTAATGCTGCTCGCTTTGATACTAGCTTCATCTAAAATAAATTTAGTGTAGTTGGTACTAAAATAAAGTGTGCCACCATCTGTGGTAGCTGCAAGCATATCATTGATTAGTTCTACGTGGTCTCTTTGGATGTCTAAAAAATCTTTCATACGCTTACTATTGCTAAACGTAGGAGGGTCCATTACAATTAAATCAAAACTGTTGGGTGCCAGTGATTTTAAATACTGTTTGACATCGGCGTGTATGTAAAAATATTTGCTAGGGTCTTTTAATAAGTTAATAGCCATATTTGTTTCGGCCCAACTTAAATAAGTTTTTGATAAATCAACAGAGGTTACGCTTGCTGCTTCTCCAGCTGCAGCATACACCGAAAAGGAACCTGTGTAGCAAAATAAATTTAAAAAACGTTTGTCTTTTGCTTCACTGCGCACCATTTCTCTGGTGATGCGGTGGTCTAAAAAAAGTCCGGTATCTAAATAGTCAGTTAGGTTAACTTGAAACTTTAAATCATTTTCAAGCACTGTAAAAAACTCCTGCTTGGTATCTACTTTTTCATACTGTTCGTCTCTATGAGACATTTTTTTTCTTTCGCGCTTGTAAATACTGGTAAGTGGCGTTCCGGTTATCTCGCTAATGATTTCGAGAGAAGGTTGTAGCCATGCATCATGCTCTTCGTCAGTCATGCCATGTCTTCTTACATACTCCGATACGTAAATTTTATTTTCGTAAGCTTCTATGCAAAAAGGAAATTCAGGAAGGTCGTGCTCGTAAATGCGGTAACAGCCCACGCCAGTGCGCCTAGCAATTTTACTGCGGTGTTTAAAGACTTTAGTAAGTCTATTGCTAAACATTTCTAGCTTTTGTGCTAGCGGTAGTCCTTGTTTTTTTTCTATTTCTTCTTCCATGGATTATTGTAAAGCTCCGAGTGCGTCTTTAATGCGCGCCCATGCTTTTTCAATATTTTGCATGCTATTTGCAAAAGAGAAACGAACACAATTAGGTTCTCCAAATGCATCACCCATAACACTTGACACATGCGCTGTATTTAATAAGTACATGCTAAATTCGGCGGCATTTTTTATGGTTTCGCCATGTACAGATTTACCGTAGTATGCACTTACATCCGGGAATACATAAAACGCACCCTGCGGTTCAAAGCAAATAAACCCGGGCATTGCTTTTACTAGTTCTAAAGTTCTTGTTCTTCTACGTGTGAATTCTTCGGTCATTTCAATTGAAGGAGTAAGATCACCAGTAAGTGCAGCAACGGCTGCTTTTTGCGTAATAGAACAAGTGCCACTTGTAAACTGTCCTTGTAATTTTTCCATGGCTTTTGCAATAGTCGTATTAGATGCGGTGTAACCAAGTCTCCAACCGGTCATCGCAAAACCTTTGCTCAGACCATTGATTACAACTACTTGATCTTTAATTTCTGCAAATTGCGCAATGCTTTCATGCTTACCTTCAAAATTAATGTACTCGTATATTTCGTCAGATAAAATAATAATGTTTGGATGCTTTTTAAATACTTCTACTAGTGCTGTTAATTCGGCAAGTGTATACACAGCACCAGAAGGATTACACGGCGACGAAAACATAAATACTTTTGTCTTTGGTGTAATTGCAGCTTCTAGTTCGGTGGCTGTTATTTTAAATTGATTGGCAACAGTAGTTCTAATTTCAACCACTTTACCTCTTGCAATTTTTACAAGTTCCGAATAGGTTACCCAGTATGGTGTTGGAATAATAACTTCATCACCCTCATCTACTAATGCTAAAAGAGCATTCGCTAAACTTTGTTTGGCACCGGTTGATGTCACAATATTTTCTGGTAAATAATCTAAATTGTTGTCTCTTTTTAATTTGGTACAAACAGCTTCTCTCAAATCTGCAAAACCTGCAACAGGGGTGTAATGGCTCCAGTTATCATTGATGGCTTTGATGGCAGCATCTTTAATGTGCTGCGGGGTATCAAAATCGGGTTCTCCTAAACTGAGGTCAATAACATCAACGCCTTTAGCCCTTAATTCACGACCTAATTTGGCCATTTTAAGGGTTTCTGGTTCAGCGAAACGGTCAAGGAGTGTAGAAAGTTGCATGTTTACTTTTATTATATAATGTTAAAATGGGTTCGAGTGCGGAGCAAAGTTCGTTAATCTTGGCTTACCATAACGTCCCCTAAAGCAGTGGAGCGCTTAATGGGGATAAGTTGGCCTCTGTTTAATCATGCTACTTTTTGCTAACTTTCGTTAGTTTTGTATCAATAGCAATTGTATGGTGGCGGATCATGAATTTATTTCGGTTTTTGACATGTTTAAAATTGGTGTGGGTCCTTCTAGTTCCCATACCCTTGGTCCATGGCGCGCAGCACTCGATGTAATAGAAAAGCTAGATGCTTCCCATAAAACCGCTTCAATTCATTCCATTACTATTTTACTCTATGGCTCACTGGCCAAAACAGGTAAAGGGCATGGCACCGATATTGCGGTGATGCTAGGGTTAATGGGTTATAATCCTGAAACCATCGATGTTGGTATCATGGACGAATTAGTAAGTGAAGTATCTACAAAGCAACTATTGACCTTAAAAAATCATGAACAAATTTCTTTTAATCCTACAAAACAGATTGCGTTTTTAAAATCTGAATCACTTCCTTTTCATCCCAACGGATTAACATTTTTAATTGAGTTAAAGGACGGAAACAAAATAGCAGAAACTTATTTTTCGGTAGGGGGTGGATTTATTGTGCAAGAAGGGAAGACGCTACAAAAAAATGAACTAGTTGATATTCCATTTACCATAGAGCATGCCAATGATTTACTGCATTGGTGTATGAAAACGGGTTTAACCATTAGCGATATTGTTTTTGAAAATGAACTTACAAGACGCAGTGAATCCAATATTAAAGAAGGTGTACTAAAAATCTGGTATGCCATGCGTGCATGTATGTATCGTGGGGTGCACAAAGAGGGCATGTTACCCGGTGGGCTAGAAGTGAAGCGCAGAGCGGCTGCCATGAACAAGCGTTTGCTAAAAGATGCAGCTTATGATGGATACGATGCATGGATATCTCTGATAGAACAAGGCGGCAATGATTTTAGTTATATTCTAGATTTTGTAAGTGTGTTTGCACTTGCTGTCAATGAAGAAAATGCATCTTTTGGAAGGGTGGTAACTGCACCTACCAATGGTGCTGCTGGTGTAATACCTGCAGTACTCCAATATTATATTTGTTTTTGCGCGCATGGAAAGACTTCAAAAGAATTGGAAGAAAATATTATTACCTTTTTACTAACTGCATCAGAAGTAGGTAGTTTATTTAAAAAAGGTGCTACCATTTCTGCGGCGATGGGCGGTTGTCAAGCAGAGATTGGAGTTTCAGCTGCCATGGCAGCTGCCGGCTTAACGGCATTAATGGGAGGGTCGCAACGTCAAGTATTGATGGCTTCTGAAATAGCTATGGAACATCATTTAGGGCTTACTTGTGATCCTATTGGTGGGCTGGTTCAAATACCATGTATAGAGCGTAATACTATGGGTGCTGTTAAAGCAATTACAGCTTCACAGCTCGCGCTGCAAGGCACGCCGGATTTTGCAATTGTAAGTTTAGACAAAGTGATTCAAACCATGTGGGATACCGCACAAGACATGAATAGCAAATACAAAGAAACAGCAGATGGTGGACTCGCCGTTCACGTTCCCATTAGTTTATCGGAGTGCTAAAAATAATTTACACCAATTCTTCATCTGGCACCAACGCATAATTTTTTATCTCGTTGTACAACGTGCCACGCTCAATAGGTTCTCTTTTTACTTGTTTGATGAGGCGCACAAGCTCGGCAGTGCTCATAGTAGGTGTTTGTTCTTCACTACCGGCCATGGCATATATTTTTGTTGAATCATCGATAGTGCCATCCATGTCATTTACACCAAACGATAAAGTGAGCTGCGCATTTTCTCTACCAAGCATGGGCCAGTAGGCTTTGATGTGCGCAAAATTATCCATGTAAATGCGCGATACCGCGTACATGCGCATGTCCTCTATGGTTGTAGACTCTGCAATATGACTCATGTCATTGTCTTGGTTGCGAAACTTTAGAGGAATAAAAGTATTGAAGCCGCCTGTTTCATCTTGTAGTTGGCGTAAGCGTTCCATATGATCTATGCGGTGCCAGTATTTTTCGATGTGGCCATATAATAGTGTAGCATTGCTATGCATGCCTAAATGGTGCGCCACTTTATGAATGTGTAACCAACCATTTGCATCTACTTTGTCTTCACAAATTTGTTGTCTAATTTCTGGATGAAATATTTCGGCGCCACCACCTGGTAATGAATCGAGCCCTGCAGCATGTGCAAGCTTCATGCCTTCCTCTGTGGTAACTTTTGCTTTTTTAAACATGTAATCAAGCTCTACGGGTGTAAAGCCTTTGATGTGAAGATCCGGACGATGTGCTTTGATGGCTTGTAATAGTTCTAGAAAAAAGGCAAGGTTCATTTTAGGATGAACGCCACCTACAATATGCACTTCAGTTACGGGTTTGCCGTCGTAACTTTTTACAATATGCATCATTTGCTCGATGCTTAATTCCCAACCTTCTTCTCTGTTGGCATATAATTTTGAGTAGGAACAAAATTTACAAGAGAACACACAAACATTAGTGGGTTCGATATGAAAATTTTTATTGAAATACGTTTTATTGCCGTGCTTTTGTTCGCGCACAAAATTGGCAAGGGCGCCTAGCCAAGACAAAGAACCTTTTTCAAAAAGCATAACACCTTCATCAAATAAGATGCGCTCTTTGTTCATTATTTTATTGGCAATACGTTGTAGTTCTTTATCTTTTGTTGCTTCAACCAATGAAACAATAGCCGCTCTATTAGTACCCATCACGCAGTCATTTATTTAGACTGCAAAGTTACAACAAGTTTAAGATTAACCCATTAAAATACCGGCGATACTAGCAGATAAATAAGAAGCTAAAGTACCGCACAATAAGGCTTTTAAGCCTAGTTTGGCAAGGTCGGCTCTACGACCTGGGGCTAGTTCTCCAATACCACCAATTTGCATACCAACGCTGCTAAAGTTTGCAAAACCGCAAATAGCGATACTTACAATTAACAAGCCTTTTTCTGATACGATTGGAACCGCTTTTGTGGTTAAATTGTTAAACGCAACAAACTCGTTGATGGTTAATTTTTGACCGAGTAGGGTAGCTGCATTGGCTACGTCTTGTCCTGGAACACCCATGGCCCAAGCCATTGGATAAAATATTTTACTAAAAATAAAATCAAGTGATAAGCCTGGGTAAACAAGACCAAGCATATAGTTCAAAAAGGCAATTAAGGCAATAAAACCAATAAGCATGGCAATAACGTTAACGGCAATTTTCATACCATCACTAGCACCATGTGAAATAGCATCAATAATATTACTGTAAGGGCTTTTAACTTCTAATTTTACTTTTCCCATGGTTTCCGATTCTTCGGTTTCCGGAAAAACAATTTTTGAAATAACAAGTGCACCAGGAGCGGCCATTAAACTCGCCGTTAATAAATACTCAGCTTTGGCACCCATGTTGGCATACACAATTAATATACCACCTGCGATACACGCAAGGCTGCCACTCATACTAGCGAGTAGCTCACTTTTTGTCATACCATTTAAATACGGACGAATCATTACCTGTGCTTCTACCTGTCCCACAAAAGCACTTGCTACGTTACTTAATGCCTCAGCACCACTTACACGCATGATAAAGTTCATGGCTTTTGCAATGATTGATACAATAAATTGCATTACACCAAAGTGATATAAAATAGCGACCAGTACACAAACCAATATAATAGTTGCAGTAACGCTAAATGCAAATACAAAACCACCTTGTCCAAAATCTTTAACACCATCTGGTGCATTCACCATCACACCACGGTACACAAATGCAACGCCTTCTCTAGCAAAACGTTCAATTTTTTCCATACCGTGTCCTAGCTTTTGAAAAAACCAGGTAACGGGTGGAACTTTTAAAACAAGTACTGCAATAACAACTTGTAGTAGCATGCCACTCACGACTAATCTATAATTGATCCTTCTTTTATTGTTTGAAAATAAAAAGGCAATGGCAAGAATTAAGATAATACCTAGTACGCCGTGAAATTTATCCATGCTATTTTTTTAGGCCGTGTTAAAGTGGTAAGATACGGGTCTTACATTAAAGATTGTATCTTTTTGTCAAGCACCGACTTAGGAACTGCGCCAATTTGTTTGTCTACAATTTGACCACCTTTGATAAATAAGATAGCAGGGATAGAAGTGATACCGTAGTTGACACTCAAATTAGGATTGTTGTCTACGTTTACTTTTCCAATATTTACTTTGCCTTCGTACTCTTTTGCTAATTCTTCAATAACGGGTCCGATAGCTCTGCAAGGTCCACACCACTCCGCCCAAAAATCTACTAACGTTAATTTGTCACTGTCTAGTACGGTTGCCTGAAAATTGGCATCTGTTAATTCTAAAGCCATCATTTTTTATTTAAAATTGTAAGTAAAATTTAATCATTAAGAAGTGTCAAATTTAAATCCAAACCCTGCAACTGCCACATTGACTTTTCCACATTAGCCAACAAGTCCTACTTGTACTTCCACATCCGGATTATCAAGCAAAAAGCCTGCCATTTCCTCATTCATTTGGAAACCTTTATCAAAACTATATAAACTTACCAACAGGTTCTCTTTAGGTTCCAGCACATTAAATCGGAGGCTAGACTTACCTGGGTACTTTTTAACGTTGGTTTCAATGAAGTCAACAAACTGCGGTGTGAGGGAAGCGGCGTGCACATTGATGTCTAAGCTCCTGGTTAAATTTTGTTTTACAGACTCTAATAAATTGATGGAACTTACTTTAAAATCAAATTCGTTGGGGCGGTTGTAGCGGGGTCTAAAAAATCCATTGAGTAAAACGTTTTGACCTTTTTCTAAATAATTTTGAAACTTAATATAGTCTTCACTCCACAAAACGAATTCTGTTTTGCCACTAAAATCTTCGATCGAAAATGAGCCAAAGTTTTTACCTGTTTTTGTAACACGGTGTTGTACATCAATAATAAGTCCGGCCACTTTAATGGCGCGTCCAGGATTCGGTTGAAGTTGCAGCGTCTCTTTTATTTCATTGAAATCTGCAATATTGGTAATGCCATAATAACGCAGTTCAAATTTAAAATGATCTAACGGATGACCACTCATAAACATGCCTGTTACATCTTTTTCATGTTCGAGTAATTCGGTGAGGGTCCAAGGTTCTGTCTTGGTCAGCTTTGGAACCGGCACTTGCATCGCAGATGAAAGGTCTCCAAAAAGCGTATTGGTAGAACCTGCACTTAAACTTTGTAGTGCTTGTCCGTAGTTGATAATTTTTTCGAGTCCAGAAACGCGTTCGCCATCTGGTATTTTAAAATATTGTGCTCTATGAAAATCTGTAAAGCAATCAAAAGCGCCAGAGTAAGCTAAACTTTCTAAAGATTTTTTATTGACACTTCTACTAATCACTCTTTTGATAAAATCAAATATGGTAGGGAAGTGTCCGCCTTTTTCACGCTCCGCTATTATCGTTTCAATCGCTGCTTCACCAACGCCTCTTAATCCACCGAGTCCAAACCGGATTTCTCCTTTTTGGTTTACGGCAAAACCATTGAGTGATTCATTGATATCTGGCCCCAGTACTTTAATGCCCATGCGTTTACACTCTTCCATAAAGAAGGTGATTTTTTCAATACTACCTGCGTTGTTTAAAACCGCCGACATGTATTCGCCAGGGTAGTGTGCCTTTAAATACGCTGTTTCATATGCTACATACGCATAGCATGTGGAATGTGATTTGTTAAAGGCATACTGTGCAAATGCTTCCCAGTCGGTCCAAATTTTTTCTAAGGTTTCTAGGGCGTGCCCTTTGCTGGTGGCACCTTCTACAAACTGTGCTTTCATTTTATCCAGCACCGATTTTTGCTTTTTACCCATGGCTTTTCGCAGTACATCGGCATCGCCCTTTGTAAAGCCGCCAATTTTTTGACTGAGTAACATTACCTGCTCTTGGTATACCGTAATACCATAGGTTTCAGATAATATTTCTTTCATTTCATCGAGGTCATAACTGATGGCTTCGCGGCCATGTTTACGATCAATGAAATTGGGTATGTATGCCATAGGCCCTGGTCTGTAGAGGGCGTTCATGGCAATTAAGTCATCAAATTTATCGGGCTTTAATTCGCGTAAATATTTTTGCATGCCCACACTCTCAAATTGGAAAGTGGCATTGGTTTCTCCTTGTTGGTAAAGCTTAAATGTCTTTTCGTCGTCTAATGGAATGGTGTCTAAATCAATAACAACGCCATGGTTTTGTTTGATGAGCGCAAGCGCCATTTTTAAAATAGAAAGGGTTTTAAGCCCCAAGAAGTCCATTTTAATAACGCCGGCATCTTCAATAATGCTGCCTTCAATTTGTGTTACCCACAAATCAGAATCTTTCGCGGTTGCCACCGGAATTAAGGTGGTTAAATCTTGCGGAGCAATGATAATACCTGCTGCGTGTATCCCTGTGTTTCGCACAGAGCCTTCTAATCTTTCTGCTTCTTTTAATACCTGTGCACGAATATCATTTCCTCTATAAATTTCTCGAAGCTTTTTGACATTGTCAATATCCTCTTGTTGGTATCCTTCTTTTTCTTCTAGAGATTTTTTTCCTTCTTTAATGGTTATAGGAGCGTGAAGTACACGGCCTAGCTCAGTACCTGGTTTGTCAGGTACTAATTTTGCGAGCACGTTACTTTCTGCAAGTGGTAAATCTAGAACGCGCGCCACATCTTTGATACTCATTTTTGCAGCCATGGTACCATAGGTAATAATTTGCGCTACCTGATTTTTCCCGTATTTGTCTACCACATAATCGATTACTTTTTGACGACCCTCATCATCAAAATCCGTATCGATATCGGGCATGCTCTTACGGTCTGGATTTAAGAAACGCTCAAATAGTAAGTTATACTTAATAGGGTCAATATTGGTAATACCAATGCAATAAGCCACCACAGAACCGGCTGCAGATCCACGACCTGGCCCAACAAAAACACCCATTTCACGACCGGCTTTAATAAAGTCACTTACAATTAAGAAGTAACCGGCAAAGCCCATGGTTTTAATGGTAAAAAGTTCAAAGTCGAGGCGTTCCTGAATTTCTGGTGTTACATCGTTGTAACGCATTTTTGCACCTTCGTGCGTAATATGTTGAAGAAACTCCCACTGGTTTAAATTGGCGTCTTTGTGTATCTGAAATTCCTTGGGAATTGGGAAGGCGGGTAGTAGAATATCCTTTTTTAAATTTAATACTTCTACCCGGTCAACAATCATATTGGTATTGTCAAGTGATTCTGGGATATCGCTAAATAGCTTACCCATTTCCTCCTGTGTTTTAAAATAAAACTGATCGTTGGGAAATTTAAAACGTCTATTTTTTATTTGTGCATCATCATTTACAAAATCATCAAAACCAGGTGTGCTCTGCTTTTCACCGGTATTGATACAGAGTAAAATATCGTGCGCATTGGCGTCGTCCTGATCTACGTAGTGGCTGTCATTGGTAGCAATAACAGGTACATTAAACTTTTTTGAAAATTGTAATAACGTGTTATTAATAATTTCCTGCTCTTTAATATTGTGGCGCTGGATTTCAATAAAATAATCTTCACCAAACAAATCGAGCCACCACTTAAATTCTTTTTCTGCTTTTTCGGGGCCTTCGTTTAAAATGGTTTGCGGCACATACGCGCCAATACAACAAGTGGTGGCAATAATACCTTCGTGGTACTGTTCAATTAAAGCCTTATCAATACGGGGATACTTACTATACATACCCTCTATAAATCCGAGCGAAGTAAGCTTTACTAAATTCTCGTATCCTTTTTTATTTTTTGCAAGTAAAACCTGGTGGTATCTTTTGTCTTTAACTTCTTTGGTAAATGTTTTGATGTGACGGTCTTCTACCACATAAAATTCGCAACCCACAACAGGTTTAACAATGGGTTCTAAAATATCTTTTCCGTTTTCATCTTTACCGACAACCTTGGTTTTTTTCCATGCCTGACTTACAAATTCAAAAGCCCCAAACATATTGCCGTGGTCGGTAATGGCAAGCGCTGGCATATTATTTTCGATGGCTTTATCGTATAATTTTTCTACCGAAGCTGCCCCGTCTAACAGTGAATATTGGGTATGAACGTGTAAGTGTGAAAAAGTTGGCATGGCCCAAATATCCTATCTAGGCGGCAACCTTTTGGGGTGCAGTTATCCACAATTTTTGGGGAGGGGAACAGATTGTTAAAAAGTTATGCGCAGGGGCATATTTTACTGGTTTTTAGGCCTATACTTGTTCCATATTTATGCGAATTAAAGTATATATAATTGCTGTTTCTGGCCTTTTCCTGCTTTCGGGCTGTAAATCGTTGGGCAAGCTCACCTCAAAAGATCAAACCAGTGCTAATAAAGTACAGGGTAGTAGTTCAACTATGCCCCGTGGTTTTTTGGATAATTTGGCTGTATTGCCTGGAGAAGTAAAGGTTGGTGGTGTAAAAATTGCGGCGCCAACCGTGGCGGAAACGGAACCCAAAAAAAATATGGGAATTGGTTATGACGCAGCTCTTTCGCTCCCCAATAAATATGCAAACTTACTTGGCGTTGCACCTACTAGTTTAACCAATTTGCAACTATTAGCGCAAATGGAAAAATGGTTTGGTACCCAGTATTGTTTTGGTGGCAGTACTGATTCTTGCATCGACTGCTCATCGTTTACGCAAGTGATACTGCGTGATGTTTACAATGTAAAAATTCCTAGAAATTCGCAGCAACAATTTGATGCGGCCACTAAAATAGAAACAGAAAATTTAAAAGAAGGCGACCTCGTATTTTTTAATACCGTATCTGCGTCTATGATTATAACGCACGTAGGTGTATTTGTGTGCAACAATAAATTTGTGCACGCGTCTACCTCAAAAGGCGTAACCATTAATGATTTGTCTGAAAAATATTTTGCTAAAGCGTTTAGAGGCGCCGGCAGGTTTATAAATCCGTAAGCGCAGCTGCTAACCAGTTTGAACCATCCGTTGTTAACCTTGCATTTTCGTTTTGATCGGTAGCGCCAATGCCCGCCTGGGTTACATGCGTGCGGCCAGGTATAAAAGTTTGCTGTATTCTTGAGCGCGTAATGGTTTCATGGATACTTGCCCCTCCAAAATCATCGGAAGTAACAATACAATCTCTAATATCTACAAAAACAGCATCAACACCCTCTTCCAACAAAAAATGGAAAAAAAGCGCGGAGCCAAGAACGGCACCAGTACATACGATTTGATCTTTGTAATAAGGAAAAGCACGGACGGGCTTGTCGTGTAGCAGCCACTCAATTTCTGTAAATAAATCACATAAACGGGAAATGCAAGCTTGTTTTTGATCCACTAAAATACCATCAACCAGTGCAAATACATTCGTTTTAACCGCCTCAAATAATTGTAAAGCAATGTCTTTGTTTCCATCGAAAAATGCGCTGGATACCTCCGAAAGGGAGGCGTCAATAAGGGCAGGGGTTTCTACCAAATAGCAGATTCCGCTAACATGATGCGTTGTTGAGCTATTTGAAACAGCGGTTGTACCGTTTACAATATATGCTGCTGATATTTTTAAAAATGCTTCTTTAGACTGAATTTGTTGAGCTGAAATCTGGTGTACTTGCATATGCGCTAATTGGAGCGCAAAGTTACAATAACTTGCGCTTAAGCACTATCTTTATCGTATTAAAGCAGCTGCTATGTTGGACCCCATTATTAAAGTTGAAAATCTTACTAAAAACTACGGTGATTTTGAAGCCGTTAAAGGGCTAAGTTTTGAAGTTTATCCTGGTGAAATATTTGGCTTGTTAGGCCCTAATGGCGCCGGAAAATCTACCACACTTGAAATTATTGAAACCCTGCGTGAAAAAACCAGCGGTAAAGTAATGGTTAACGGGTTTGACATCGAAAAAGATGCCGACGAAATAAAAAAAATAATCGGTGTTCAACTTCAAACAGCAGGTTTTTATCCGGGGCTTAATTTAATTGAGTTGCTGGATTTATTTGCCGGACTTTACAATGAGGAAATAGATCCCATGGCGATTCTTGATAGCGTTAACCTTAGAGATAAAGCCAAAGCAAAATTTAAAGAGTTGAGTGGTGGACAAAAACAACGTTTTTCTATTGCCACTACTTTAATAAATAAACCTACACTCATTTTTTTAGACGAACCAACAACTGGACTTGATCCTCAAGCTCGACGAAATTTATGGGACTTAATAAGATCCATCAGAGATAGTGGCACCACCGTAGTGATCACCACGCACTATATGGATGAAGCAGAAATTTTATGTGATAGAGTCGCCATCGTTGATAGCGGTAAACTCATTGCCATCAACACACCGGATCAATTGATTGATGATTTAGTAGCAGGTGGATTTGAAAAACCTAAAGAAGTAAAGCAGGCTAATTTAGAAGATGTTTTTATTAGTTTAACGGGACACGCTTTAAGAGAAGCATAAAAAATAGTATGGAAAAAGATCCAAAATATCCAATAGGTAAATACCAGGCACAAGCTTTTTCGGAAGCGCAAAAGAAAAAATGGCTCGCAGATATTCAGTTTTTACCGAGTGAACTAGAACAATCTATTGAAAATTTAGATGAAGCGCAATTACACACCCCTTATAGAGACGGTGGTTGGACGGTTCATCAACTCGTGCATCATTTGGCAGATAGTCATATGAATGCATTTATTAGGTGTAAGCTGGCTTTAACAGAAGAAAACCCAACCATTAAACCTTACGATGAAAATACTTGGTCAGAAACGGCAGATGTAACAAAAGAACCCATCAATGTTTCTATAACACTACTTTATGCACTCCATAAAAGATGGTTAACACTTCTACAAAACATGTCTGATTCCGATTTTGAAAAAACATTGTTTAATCCACAGCGTAGGGGTCAATTAACACTTTGGGAGATGCTTGGTATTTATGCATGGCATGGTAAACACCATGTAGCACATATCAAAACCTTAAAAGAAAATAAAGGCTGGTAATATTTATTGGTAATTCATGAGAGAACAGCGTTGGAAAAAAATTGCTTCAAAAAAAGTATTTGAAGATCGTTGGTTTAAAGCTAGGGCAGACGCTTGTCAATTTCCTGATGGTAGAATTATTGACCCATATTACGTGGTGGAACTTCCAGGTTGGGCCAACGCGGTGGTTGTTACACCCAGCAACGAAATTGTGTTAGTAAAACAGTACCGCTATCCTGTCGATGCGGTAACGCTAGAACTACCCGGTGGTGTTATCAATGATGGGGAAGACCCCATGGTAGCAGCGCTAAGGGAAACCCAAGAAGAAACGGGCTATACCTCAGATAGCATTCAACTCATTTGCAAGCTTGCCCCCAATCCAGCAATTAATGACAATACTGCTTATTTTTATTTAATTGAAAATGCCGTACCAACGGCACATACCAATCCCGATTTTTACGAAGACATTGAAGTGGTGCTCTATAATAAAAAAAATTTTTTACAATTACTCCAGCAAAATAAAATTTTACATGGTGTTCAGTTGGGGCCCATATACGAGGCGCTCATTAAATTAGGTTGGCTACAATATACTTGATGGAATAATTCCTTCAATTTCACCTATTAAAAAAACGCTCCCACACACCACAATTAAATCACTGGCCTGTGCCTCTTTTTGAGCCGCACTAATGGCCTCATTAACATTGGCATATACATTTCCTGTCAAACCATGTTCACTTGCTTTTTGTTGCAGCTCAACAGCATCAATGGCTCTTTCTATTTGTGCTTGTGTAAAATAATAGGTAGCCTGTGTAGGTAATAATGCAAGTACACTATCAATATCTTTATCTTTTACCATGCCAAAAACAATATGTAATTGTTGGTGGTGTACAAGGGCTATTTGTGCAAGAAGTATATGGATGCCAGCTACATTATGTGCCACATCTACAACGGTAGTTGGGCTTGTACCAATAATTTGCCATCTTCCATAAAGGCCTGTATTGTTTTTTACTTGACTAAGTCCAGCTTGTATGTGTTGGTTGGAAATTTGCCAACCCTTTGTTTGTAGTATGCCAACAGCACCTAAAACCCCCATTATATTTTTTGCTTGATAGCTTCCGTTTAAATCAAGTTGATAGGTTTCTATGCCTTCTGTTTTTTTATTTAAAACTTCAACATCTAAATAATCATGTGCATAGTTTGTGTTAAGTATCGTATACAATTCGGATCCATAGGCTAGGGTAGTATGTTTGGCAGCCGCATCAAAAACGGGTTTTGTTTCCTTAGTATATTCACTAATAATACAGGGAACCTCTTTTTTAATGATGCCGGCTTTTTCGCTTGCAATTTGTGGAATGGTATCACCTAAAAACTGGGTGTGATCGAGTCCTATATTGGTAATGATAGAAACTTCAGGCGTAATAATATTAGTGCTGTCTAACCGTCCACCAAGGCCCACTTCAATCACTGCTATATCTACTTTTTGCTTTGCAAAATAACTAAATGCCATTGCAACTGTAATTTCAAAAAAAGAAGGCTGCAAGGTTACTACGAGTGGTTTAATTTGTTCTGTAAATTCAACAACAAATTCTTTGGTACAATAAACCCCATCAATTTTAATTCTTTCTCTAAAATCTACTAGGTGTGGTGAGGTGTAAAGCCCCGTTTTATAACCAGCTGTTTGTAAAATGGAAGCGAGCATATGACTGGTAGATCCTTTGCCATTGGTGCCTGCAACATGAATAGATTTAAACTGGTGTTGTGGATTGCCTAAAGCCTCACAAAGCTTGATGGTATTGGTTAAATCTGGTTTGTAAGCAGCAGAACCAACACGACTAAACATAGGAAGTTGCGTAAATAAATACTCAAGTGTTTGATCGTAATTCATTTACTCGTGAATCTTAAAACTAAATACAATGGTTCCTTTTTGCTCGGGGTCATTGCCTGCATTTAAGCGTAGCATTTTTGCTTTTTTAATCGCAATATTTCTGATATTGGCATTTGTAGTTGTGGTTCCCCTTGGATTAACGGTAGCTCCAATTACTTGCCCACTGCCATTAACAATAATATCTACAGCAACTTTTGCATTTTCGTTAAAGTCATCTTCAAAACTTGGAAGCTTTGCAATGCGTCTTCCATCTAGTCCACTTCTAATGCTTACGCCACCACCTGCGCCTGCTGGGCCACCTGTGCCGTTACCACCATTTCCGGTATAGCTATCTGAATTTGGATTGCCATTTGTTTTTCCTTGATCACCCTTTCCGCCAAGGGTACCTTGGTCTGTTTTTCCATTATAGCTATCGGCATTATTACCACTTGTTGTAGTGCTAGCACCTCCACCAAATACTGCTTTTGGTTTAGGTGGGGTAGGAATGGGAGGACTTGTTACCGTTTCTTTTTTCACTGTTTTTGTTACAACTGCCGCAGCCTCATTTGTTTCGTTAGCGTCGGTTTGTATAGGCTTACTAGCTTCTACCTGCGCTGGCGGGGTTGTTTTGGAATTGTCCGTTTCTGTGGCTGCTTCTCCAGGTACTTGAGGTGGTTCGGTACCAAAGCCGGTTTCCGAATTACCTAAATTCACTTCTATGCCTTCACCAAAACTTGGCGTTGGTATTTGAGGTAGTTCCCAAGTCAAAAAAAAGAAAATGCAAAAAAGCAACAAGCAAATAACGGCTGTTATAAGTCCTGCTTTTATATTTTTTTCTTTTTCAAACCCAATGGTCATAGGAATAGGTATTAAGGCTTATAAAGCTACGGGTTAAGGTGGTATTAAGGTTGAATGTTGAAAATTAACGCTTATTAGGGGGAGTAATCCACCTTAATGGCCTAAAAAAAAGTTAAGAACCCTTATTTGAAAAACACGTCGTAGCCAAACCGTAAAATAGTAGCACAAATAACGAGTAAAAAAAACACGCGGATAAATTGGTTTCCCTTGGCAATGGCCAGTTTAGCGCCCAGTAGCCCCCCAACTGCGTTGCAAATAGCCATAGGAATGGCAATACCCCAAATGATGCTTCCTTTGATAAAAAATAGTACAATGGATCCAAAATTGGTTGATAAATTAACCAATTTAGCGTGGGCGCTTGCTTGTAAAAAATCATACCCCATTAAAGCAATAAAACCGAGTACTAAAAAACTCCCAGTGCCTGGTCCAATAAAGCCATCATAAAATCCAATAGTGGCACTTAATAATAAACCACGTAAAAGAAGCGCCTTGCGTGAAAGATTTTTTGACTGCTCTTGCCCAAAGCTTTTTTTAGTGTAGGTGTAAACGGCTACGATAATGAGTACACAAAACAAAATAGGTTTCATGTGCTTGTTGCCCATTTTACTAAGTAGTTCGGATCCTAAAAATGCAAATGAAAAAGCTACAACACACATGAGTGCTATTGTTTTCCATTCTATTTGTACTTTTTTTATGTATTGTTTGGCTGCAAAAAAAGTACCACTAAATGCAGGTATCTTTAGCGTGCCAATAACGGTAGCTACCGGCAAGTTGGGCATTAATATAAGCCCCGTAGGTACTTGTATGAGTCCGCCACCGCCTACTATCGCATCTACAAAGCCAGCACCAAATGCGGCGGTACATAATAGTATTAAAGTAATGCTATCGAGTTGATCAAACATGCTTCGTTTATTTTTTTTGTTGACCTGTATTTGCTACTATGAGTCCAAGTATAACAATACCGGCACTTATCATTTGTATTTTTAGGAAAGGTTCATTCAAAAACAGAACGGCTTCGATGGTGCTAATAACCGGGATGAGGTTGCCAAACAAAACAGTGGTACCTGCTCCAATTTTTTTAATGGCGGCGTTCCAGCATAAAAAAGAAACCACCGATGTTCCTGCACCC
>JBEDIY010000009.1:0-30917 GCA_041173245.1 Bacteroidota bacterium
TATCTGATAGGCCAGTCTACTGCAAAACCATCGCGCTTTGGTCCTTCAAAATCATATTTACTCCAGCGCTGAGTTTGCCTTGCCCATAAAAGTGATTTACCACCCACTTGATAACCCCTAATCCAATCGTATGGTTTTTCTTGGACGTAAGGATGCTCTGCATCTTTTACAAAAAAATGTTCCGACGATTCACCAAAAGCATAACACTTTGAAACAATGGGATTTTCTTTTTTAAACGCTAGTGATTTTTTATTACGATGTGCAAACTCCCAAGGATTTTTAGTGGCGGTTGGATAATCTTTTAAATGCACAACGTCTCTACCTCTTTCAAGTACAATTGTTTTTAATCCTTTTTCGGTGAGCTCTTTGGCAGCCCATCCGCCACTGATTCCAGAACCAATTACAATGGCATCAAATGTATTTGAAAACATAAAATTACTTTTCGTTAAAGCTATTGGTATTTAAATTACAAATATTTACGAGTACTTCTACTGATTTCTCCATATCAGTTACCCCCACCCATTCATGTTTGCTGTGAATAGCCTGCATGCCGGTAAATATATTAGGGCAAGGAAGGCCCATAAAACTTAATCGAGAGCCGTCTGTACCACCACGTATAGGCTCTTTAACCATGGTAAGCCCTGCTTTTTCGTAGGCTGCTTTTGCAAGGCCTGCAATATGTGGGTGCTGGTCAATAATTTCTTTCATATTTCGGTACTGCTCCGTTACAGAACAAGTAATGGTTGCACCTGAGTATTTTGAAACAATGTTTTGCGCTAGATCAAATAACTTTTTTTCATGAACAGCTAACATTGTAGTATCAAAATCACGCACAATAAATTGCAGTGTTGCTTTTTCCTGAATACCATGTATATCTACCGGATGCACAAAACCTTCTTTACCGCTTGTAGCTTCGGGGCACCAAGAATCGGTTGGTAATGCCGCAACTATTTCTGCAGCAATTTTTATAGCATTTACCATTTTACCTTTTGCATATCCTGGATGCGCACTAACGCCTTCTATTACAATAGTGGCAGCGTCTGCACTAAAAGTTTCATCTTCAAATGTTCCAACCTCTCCACCATCAAGTGTAAATCCAAAATGAGCACCCACTTTGGTCAGGTCTAATTTTTCGGTACCTCTACCTACTTCTTCATCAGGTGTAAATAAAATTTTAATGTCGCCGTGTTTAATAGCTGGATGCGTCATTAAATAATGAGCCATATCCATAATTATAGCTACGCCACTTTTATCATCAGCTCCAAGTAATGTTTTGCCACTAGCTGTTATAATTGACTTACCAATATGATTTTTTAAATACGGATACGCTTCTAGTGTAATCACCTGACTAGTATCGTCAGGTAAAATAATGGATGCGCCCGTAAAACCTTTATGCAGTATGGGTTTAACGTCTGTGCCACTACAATCTGGCGCCGTATCTATATGACTACAAAAACAAATAACAGGAACATCATGATCAATATTGGAAGGGATGGTTGCGTATGTATACCCATTTGTATCTGTGAATGCATCAGTTAGTCCCATCTCGTGCAATTCATGCAACAGCAGTTCCGCTAATTTAAATTGCTTTGCCGTGCTAGGAAAACATGTTGCTGCAGGATCGCTCTGCGTATCAATTTGCACATAACGTAAAAACCGTTCGGTAACCGTAAAATGATAAGATGTAATCATGGTTTTAAATGTACGAAAAAGAGCCGCTCTATTTAGTATAGAGCGGCTCTTTTATAAGAAATTGTAAAAATATACTAAGGCATAATGATCATAGAAGTAGCGCCATTGATTGCCACTAATTCTAAATCAAAAATGAGTGTTTCACCTGCTAATGGATGATTGGCATCCAAGATTACAGATGTTTCTTTTACTTCAACAATAACAACCGGAAAATTTTGTCCGCTGCCATTGCTCATATTTAATTGCATACCAACTTCTGGAACCATATCTTCCGGAAAACGGTCTTTTGGAAACTCCATCACCATTTCTTCTTGCTTAGGTCCGTACGCCTGATCTGCAGGAATTGTAACTGTCTTTTTTTCGCCAATCGCCATACCTGTAACGCCATCATCAAAGCCTGGAATTACCATACCGCCACCAACTTCAAACTCAAGTGGTTCTCTTCCTTCCGAAGAATCAAACGTAGAACCATTTGTTAACTTACCGTGATAATGCACTTTTACAGTATCACCTTTTTTAACTTGTTGCATGTTATTTATTTGTAATTGAAAGATTTCGGTAGGGCCGAGCGGCAAAAGTACAAACCAAAAACGAGGTTTTGGCAAGTATTTTTGAGTAACTTTCGGGCGTAAATGTCCTAAAAAACACGACCATGAAAAAAATCTACCTATTTCTACTAGTTTGCAGCTTTTGTTTTAGCGCTTTTAGCCAAGAAATTAAACCTGGCGCATACCAAACCAGTGAATACCTTCCTGCGTTAAAAGGTAAAAGAATTGGATTATTTGCCAACCATACTGCTACCATCGGCAACAAACATTTAGTGGATACGCTAGTGAGTTTAGGACTTACAATTACCAAAGCATTTGGACCCGAACATGGTTTTAGAGGCACTGCAGATGCTGGTGAAAAAGTGGGTGATTATAAAGATGCTGCAACAGGCATTCCTGTCATTTCATTGTATGGCAAAAAGAGAAGACCTAGTGCCGACGATTTACAAGATGTAGACGTGATGCTTTTTGATATCCAAGACGTGGGCACCCGTTTTTATACCTACATATCATCGTTAGAGGAATTTATAAATTCGGCGATCGAAAACAACAAACCACTTATTATTTTGGACAGACCCAACCCTAACGGCTTTTATGTGGACGGTCCGATATTAGACACAGCTTATAAAAGTTTTGTGGGCATGCAACGGATACCAATGGTTTATGGCATGACAATGGGTGAATATGCAAAAATGCTCATTGGAGAAAAATGGGCGAAAGCGGCAGTAACAGCTTCTAGTTTACCTAACATCACCATCATTAAAAATAAAAACTACACCCACAAAAGCAAATACGTTTTACCAGTAAAACCTTCTCCAAACTTAGGCACTATGTCATCTGTGTATTGGTATGGCAGCAACTGCTTGTTTGAGGGGACTGTTTTAAGTGAAGGCCGAGGTACAGATTTTCCGTTTGCCATTTTTGGACATCCTAGCTTACCAAAAACCTTATACACTTTTACACCAACAAGTAGAGATGGTGCAAAAGAACCTAAATTAAAAGATCAAACTTGTTATGGATGGAACCTTGCTGGAACCGATAAAGAAGTTTTACAAAAAGTAGATGGCAAAATTCAATTGAGCTATTTACTAGAAGCCTATAAATTATTTCCAGAAAAAGAGAAGTTTTTTATTACGCCAAAATCAGGCAAGCCCACCGATTATTTCTTCAACAAACTAGCCGGAAACGATGCGCTTCAAAAACAAATCATTGCAGGTGCTTCAGAAAAAGAAATTAGAGCAAGTTGGGCAGAAGGACTCAATGCTTTTAAGAAAATTAGAAAAAAATATTTACTCTATACAGATTTTGAATAAGGCTTAGCACTATGAATCCAAAGGACACAGGTATTGTTTTTATGGGAACACCCCCTTTTGCTGTTGCCTCATTAGATGCATTAGTAAAAGCGGGCTTTAGTATTGTATCGGTAGTTACGGCGCCTGATAAGCCTGCTGGACGTGGACTTCAATTACAACAAAGCGCGGTAAAAAAATATGCTGTAGAAAATAACTTGCCAGTACTACAACCTACAAAACTTAAAGATCCTGCATTTATAGAGGCCCTAAAAGTTTTAGATGCGCATCTATTTGTAGTAGTTGCTTTTAGAATGCTGCCCGAAGTTGTTTGGGACATGCCACCCATGGGTACCATTAATGTACACGGATCCTTGCTTCCTTCTTATAGAGGTGCTGCTCCTATTAACTGGGCGGTTATTAATGGAGAAAAAGAAACAGGCGTAACTACTTTTAAATTAAAGGCCGCCATAGATACCGGTAATATTTTATTACAAGACAAATTACCAATTAGCGAATCTGATACTGCTGGCACTATTCATGATAAAATGATGGTGCTTGGCGCCAACCTTTTAGTAACGACACTAACTGGGCTTATCAATCATACATTGGTTGAAAAAGATCAGGAAGCCATTATTAACCAGGACCCTTCTTTATTAAAACACGCACCTAAAATATTTACAGAAACCTGTACCATTAATTGGACAGAGGACGCAACAAGTATTTATAATTTAATTAGAGGGCTTTCTCCATTTCCGGGTGCACTTACTAAACTTGACGATAAAATTATAAAGATTTTTGAATCTACCAAAGAGATAAGTAGCCATGCAAACAAATTAGGATCTGTAATTACTGATAGCAAAACCTACTTAAAATTCGCTTGCGCAGACGGCTATGTAAATGTGCTTGATTTACAGCTAGAAGGTAAAAAAAGAATGAAAGTAGCCGATTTTTTAAGGGGTAATAAAATAAACGCTGGAAATTAAACTTACTGTGTAAGCGCTGATTTTAATTCTTCTAAAGTCACAATCCCTTCTTTTTTCCAACTGAGTTTACCGTTTTTATATACCATAAATGTTGGCAGTACCGATGCCCCTATTTCTTTCATAACAGCAACATCGTTACCTCCGTCTACTTTCAAAAGCGTATACTTTCCTTTCATAGATTTTGACAACTCATCTAAAATAGGCTCCATTTTTTTACATGGCGGACACCATGCAGCTCCAATATCTACTAGCACTATGCCACTACTTGCGATCGTTGCATTAAATGCCGCACTAGAAAGTTCTACTACGCCACCCTCCCTTACAACTGGTTTACTCGCCGCATTCCAAGCCGTTATGCCGCCTTGTAAATTAACCACATCTTTAAAGCCTTGTTCTTTTAACCAAACAGCAGCCTGCCCACTTCTACCGCCAGCTGCACAGTAAACTAAGAGAGTTTTATTTTTATCTAAATATTTAACACGTTCAGCAAATTGGGCTTTATCTGTCCAATCTGCTAGCATTACATTTTTTAAATGGCTGCCATTGTATTCGCCAGCGGTACGCACATCTAATACTTGCACACCACCAGCATTAATTTTTTGTTCAAAAGTATTGGCATCAACATTTTGTGCATTAGAACTACATGAGGCCATAAAAAATACAGCAATCAGTATGCAAAAAAATCTATTTTTCATATTCATCATTTATACTTTTAAAATACGCCACTCTTGCGGGTAATAATTATTAATTCGATTCGGTAAAATTTTTGCCCATCCTAACCCAAGTCCATTATAGCGCATTAAATTCCAACCTTTTTCACCACTACAATTAAATTCGGCTCTTCTAAGATACGAAAGCGCCTGCTCTTTGTCTAAATCAACCCTGTTAAATGTTTGGAGTGGCAAATAACTTAGCGCGTATTCGTGGGCAGGTATAAAATCTTTCCCTTTTAATTCACCCACAGATACACCTGCCTTTTTAATATATAACTGCGTGGCCAACGTTACAATACTGGATTCAAAAGCAGCAGGTATTGCTTTAATCATACCGGACTGTAAAAAAGTAGCAAGAGTATCATTATCTGGCAAAACTTCCACTAATTGCTCCTGCATTTTTTTGGTCAATTTTTCTAGGATTGCCTCTTTAGATTTAAAACTCGTAAGTGCAGTACCTGCTTCTTTTTCTTTTTTAAAAGCTGCTATAAAAAAACCTTCTCCCCTAATTTGATCTGGATAAAAACGGTAACCCGGAGCCATAGAAATAGGCGCGGCTGTTTCTACGATTCCCGCGTAATTATTTACATTAATAGCTTGTGGTATTAAACCCATTTCGTTTACCAACCAGTCTGCAATATGTTCATCTTCCTGTGGATCATATGAGCAAGTAGCATAAATGAGTGTTCCACCGAGTGCCAGCGCCGGTAAAGCGTCAGCTAAAATACGTTGTTGGCGCTGCGCGCAAAGTGCCACTAGGTCTGTACTCCATCCATCCATGGCGCTAGGATCTTTTCGAAAAAGCCCACTCCCGCTACAAGGCGCATCTACAACCATCACATCAAAAAACTGAGGGAGTGATTGAAAATGCGAGGGGTCATTATTAGTGACCACTATATTATGCGCACCCCATTTACTTGTATTTTCTACAAGCACAGCTGCGCGCTGCTTAATTACTTCGTTTGAAACAACCAATCCATTTTTAAAATAACTACTTAATAGCGTAGACTTTCCACCAGGAGCCGCACACAAGTCAAGTACTTTTAAACCATCTCGATCTCCTACAGCTTGCGTAAGGGCCTGCCATAAAAACATACTACTTGCATCTTGCACATAATAAGCGCCAGCATGAAAATTTGGGTCTAGTGTAAAAGAAGGACGCACTTCTAAATAATGTCCATGCGCGCACCAAGGCACCCGGCTTGTGTTGTCAAATAAATTTTGATTGGGCTTTTTGTTTGGATTAACACGAATAACCGTAACGGTTTCGCCGCTATCATGCACTGCCTCAAAAGCAGCTTTGTCAAATCCTACTACCCCTTCTAAAGTTTGTAAAAATGGCGCAGGTAAAGACAAATTATAAAGATTTAATTTCGGCTACTAATTTTTGTAGCGCAGCTTTTGCATCACCAAATAGCATAGAAGTTTTAGGCTGGAAGAATAATTCATTTTCGATACCAGCATAACCAGGCTTCATACTTCTTTTATTGACAATCACTGTTTTAGCCTGTTCTACTTCTAAAATTGGCATGCCATAAATTGGAGAAGCAGGATCAGTTTTTGCAGCTGGATTAACTACGTCGTTGGCACCTAAAATAAGTACCACGTCTGTAGATTTAAATTCGTCATTCGCTTGTTCCATTTCAATTAGCTTATCATAGCTAACATCAGCTTCTGCTAATAACACGTTCATGTGACCTGGCATACGACCTGCCACTGGATGAATAGCGTATTTCACATCAACACCTTTCTCTTCTAATAATTTTTCTAACTCGTGACATACGTGTTGCGCCTGCGCAACCGCTAAGCCATAACCTGGAACAATAATAACTTTGTTGGCATAACTCATACACACAGCCGCATCAGAAATAGATATTTCTTTGTAGGCTCCTTGAGAACCAGAAGCTGCTGAAGCAGCGCCAGCCGCATTTCCACCAAATGAACCAATTAACACATTGGTTAAACTTCTGTTCATGGCTTTACACATAAGCACCGTTAATAAAGTACCAGCCGCACCTACTAAGATACCGCCCGTTAACATAACGCTGTTGTCGTATAAGAATCCACCGCAAGCTGCGGCTACGCCGGTAAAAGAATTTAATAATGAAATAACGACTGGCATATCCGCACCACCAATAGGAAGTACAAATAGTACACCATAAATTAGTGCCGCAATTAAAATGCCATAAAATAATACATAGTTGCTGCTATCAATAGCTACTACTAAATAACCCGCAACGGCAAGTGTTGCAAAAAATAAAACAAGGTTAAATACCTGTTGTCCTTTAAAAGAAAAATCTTTGATTTTACCATTTAACTTACCCCATGCAATAATACTTCCTGCAAAAGATACCGCACCAATAATAAGGCCTAAAAATATAGTTAGCAAAGTGCCCTGTGTTGGAGCTACTTGATCAGGATGTTCGCCGCTATATAAAGCAGCGATATGACCAAACTCAATAACAGAAATCAAAGCGGCACAAGCACCACCCATTCCATTAAATAAACTTACCAGCTCTGGCATGGCAGTCATTTTTACACGCTTTGCAGCAAGTGTGCCAACAACAGTACCTAAAACCAACGCACCAAAAATCCATCCGTAGTTATGTAAACCAACGCCGTTTTCTTGGTATAAAAATATAGTGCCAAAAATGGCAATAAACATACCTACCGCAGCAACCATGTTGCCCTTACGTGCAGACTCTGGATGCGACAACATTTTAAGTCCAATAATAAATGTAAGGGACCCTATTAAATAACAAATTGTAAGTATACTTAATTCCATAAATGATTTATTTGATGCTACAATTGCAGCTACCTTGATTACTTCTTTTTCTTAAACATTTCTAACATGCGGTCTGTAACAACAAAACCACCTACTACATTTAATGTACCAAGCACCACGGCTAAAAAACCAATGATGAGTGTTACATAATGTCCTGGCTCTACTTTGCCCATTACAATAATGGCACCAATAATAACAACACCATGAATGGCATTGGCTCCACTCATAAGTGGCGTGTGTAATACACTTGGCACTCTACCAATTACTTCGATGCCTAAAAAAATCGAGAGCACCACAATATATATGATGTCGATATGCGCTTGTGCCCAGTTTAAAATTGCTTCCATATTATTTTTTCAAAAAAATTAATTGATCAGTGCTGCTACTCGCTCATTTGCTACAGCTCCTTCGTGTGCCATACAACAACCTTTTACTAAATCATCTTCAAAATTTAATTCGAGGGCACCTTCTTTGGTGATGATGAGTTGTAAAAAGTTTAAAATATTTTTTCCGTATAATTTACTTGCATCAGATGGCATATCAGAAGCCAAATTACTATTACCTAAAATAGTTACGCCTTCGTAAACAATGGTTTCATTGTTTTTTGTAACAGCGGTATTACCTCCTGTAGCAGCTGCTAAATCTATGACCACACTTCCTGGCTTCATAGATTTTAACATAGCATCAGTAATTAATATAGGCGCTTTTTTACCAGGAATTTGTGCCGTTGTAATAATGATATCTGCTTTAGCAATAGACTCTGCAAGTCTTTGTTGTTGTCTTTGTTTAAATTCATCGGATTGCTCTACTGCATAACCACCTGCTTTAGATGCGTCGGCGGCGCCTTCTACTTCAATAAATTTAGCACCAAGGCTCATTACTTCTTCTTTTACCTGGGGTCTGGTATCTGATACTTCTACAACAGCGCCGAGTCTCTTAGCCGTTGCAATGGCTTGAAGTCCCGCAACACCTGCACCAATGATGACCATTTTAGCCGGCGGAATACTTCCTGCTGCAGTCATAAACATAGGAAAGTATTTTGGAAACATAGTAGCCGCTAATAATACCGCGCGATAGCCTGCAATATTTGCTTGACTACTTAATACGTCCATACTTTGTGCACGTGTGGTACGCGGAATCATATCCATACTAAACAAGCTGGCTTTTTTATCGATGGCTTGCTTTACAAGATCTGTGTTGAAGAGTGGCTGAAATGTTCCAAGCACTACAGCACCTGGTTTTAATTGCGCCATTTCTGCAGCTGAAAGAGGATTGATTGAAAGTACAAGATCAGAAGTTGATAATACGGTAGCACGATCTTTTACAGACAGGTTTTTGTCGGTGTACGTGGTATCTGCAGCATAGGCTGTATTTCCTGCACCCGTTTCTACGATTACATTTACTTGTTTTGCAACCAAAACAGCTGCTTGCTCTGGCAATAAGGATACCCTCTTATCGCCGTTATTTTCTTTTAATATTCCAAGAATCATGCGCAAATTTACTTATTTATTGAATATCCCTTTTATTAATTCTTAATAAAAACATACTAAAATCGGATAGAAACCTGCTGTTTTTGAGCAAATTCCTTTCTGAAAAAAACAATACCAATAAAAAACAGATCGATGCTTAAGGAAACCCTGGGGTGCGTACTTATTTGAGCCCAGGCCTGCTCCATTTCAGTGCTCCAATGAATATCATCAAAAACGAGGATTGTATCTTCATGAACCACTTCTAAAAGGGCCTCAAAATAAGCCATGGTAGGCTTAAAGGCATGATTACCATCTATAAAGGCAAAGTCGATGCTTTTGTTGTGACCGAGCCATTTGGGCAGCTCTTCATCAAAGTTGCCCTCGAGCAAAGTAATATTTGTAAGGGCCAAAGATTGGTGATTCTGCCCTGCTATCGCAGCGATGGTGGAAGACCCTTCAAAAGTGGTTACTTTGGCTGCCGGATTGGCTGATGCTAAATAAGCGGTTGTAATACCCAGCGAAGTGCCCAGTTCAATAATTTGCTTTGGCGCATAAAAATCAATCATTCTAAATAAAAGCTGACTGTATTTAGCGGGCTTTAAAGACCCTTTTGCAACTTCACTTATTTTTCTAGTATTGGTTTTTGCAACGCGAGAACCTGCGCCAAAATCTTGAATTTCAATAGTATTATGATTAGATAGCAACTGACTTCTAATTTTTTCGATGGCATCAAAAGCATAAAAGTTTCGGCGGTCATTTAACACCCGCGTAATAAATTCAAAAACAAATGGAGAATGCACGCCATGACCTTTTCCGTTAGCCGCTGTAGATAAATAGCGTAGATATTTTAGTGCTAACGTAAAGTGTCCATACATAAATACAATCGTGGTATTTTATTTGCGAAGCCAGGTTTGAAAAGAAAAACCATATGCGTGTTTTTCATGCGGCGCATGTGATACTTCATTTGATAAAGCAAAGTCCGAATTGTTTATTTCAGGAAAAAAAGTATCGCCCTCAATAACCGTATCAACCCTTGTCATGTATATCTTTTTTGCCTCAGACATTGCCTGCGCATATATTTCGCCACCACCGGCAATAAACACTTCTTTATAATCAGACTCTTTTGCAAAAAAAATGGCGTCTGCTAAAGAATGAACTACAACAACGCCCTCATGCGACCAATCTTTTTGCCTGGTAATAATAATATTTACCCTTCCATTGAGGGGCTTTCCTCCAAGAGATTCAAAGGTTTTTCGACCCATCACCACAGGCATGGCCCAGGTTGTTTGCTTGAAAAACTGAAGGTCTTTGGGTAAGTGCCACAACAACTGATTGTCTTTTCCAATGGCATTGTTAGTGCCGGCCGCAACAATTAAAGAAACAATCATAGTAGTTGTTAAAAAGTAAATAATATTTTATCGCTACACTATATCGCAACCGGCGCCTTAATGCCCGGATGGCACTGATAATTTTCAATGGTAAAATCTGAAAAATCAAAACTAAAAATATCTTTTACAGCCGGATTGATTTTTAAAGTTGGAAGTTCAAATGGTGTTCTACTTAATTGCAATTTGGCCTGCTCCATGTGATTGTTATATAAATGCACATCGCCAAAACTGTGTACAAAATCGCCACATTCTAAATCACAAACCTGCGCTATCATCATTGTTAAGAGTGCATAGGATGCAATATTAAAAGGAACTCCTAAAAACACATCGGCACTGCGCTGATACAATTGACAACTTAATTTACCATCTGCTACATAAAACTGAAACATGGTATGACATGGCATGAGCGCCATTTTTGGAAGCTCTGCAACATTCCATGCGCTAACAATAAGACGTCTACTGTCTGGCGTTGTTTTTATTTGTTTAATGAGCTCTGTAATTTGATCTACTACTACCCCATCTGCTCCTTTCCAACTCCGCCACTGTTCACCATAAACGGGACCTAGTTCACCTGCTTCATTAGCCCATTCGTCCCAGATAGAAACACCATTGTCTTTTAAATATTTGATATTGGTATCCCCTTTTAAAAACCATAGCAACTCATAAAAAACACTTTTTACGTGCAGCTTTTTTGTGGTAACCATTGGGAAACCTTTTTGTAAATCAAAACGCATTTGGTATCCAAAACAACTCCTGGTTCCAGTACCTGTTCTGTCCGTTTTTTCTGTACCGTTATCTAAAATATGTTGAAGTAATTGTAAGTATTGATGCATGGCTGCAAATTACGCCATCAACGGGGATGTTTACAGCCAAAATAGAATTTGGGGAGAATCTGTGAATTATAGACAAAAGCGGCTACACCGCAGTGTTTACAGTGATTTACGCCTTGCCAACTCGCGCTTTAATTGCAATAATTCACGGCCTGTTTGACCACTTACACTCGTATTTTCTTGCGCCCTGCGCATGAGGTAAGGAATAACGTCTTGTATAGGACCAAAAGGAAGGTACTTGCTCACGTTAAAGCCTTCTTTGGCAAGGTTAAAAGTGATGGTGTCGCTCATGCCATATAATTGTGAAAAATGCACATGCGGATGATTGTGCGGAAGGAGCATTTCATCCAATAATTTGGCGCCTAATAAATTGCTTTGCTCATTGTGTGATGCAATAATTACAGCGGTAGAATGAATATGATCCATACAAAAGCGAACCGCTTCGTCATAATCAGCGTCGGTGGCTTCTTTAGATATTTGAATGGGAGATTGTCTATTTTTTTCGAGGGCTACGGCACGCTCTTTTTCCATGTACGCACCACGCACTAATTTTAATCCCAAAACAAAACCTTGCGCCTCTGCAATTTGATGAGAGATGCGTAAAAAATGTAAACGGTCGTGACGGTAGAGCTGAATGGTATTAAATACAACAGCTTTTTGTTTGTTAAAAACAGCCATCATTTCCATGGTTAATCTGTCAATGGGATCTTGAATCCAACTTTCTTCTGCATCCACCAGTACGCCGATATTTTTTTCGGCAGCGGCTTCACAAATCGCGTACATGCGCGCTCTCACTCGGTCCCAGGCAGCTTGTTCGATTTCATTGTCATGAATGCCACTTCTTAAACGCGGCGCTTCATGAAGTGTTTGTAATAGTTCATGACTTGCAAGACCCGTTACTTTAATACTAATAAATGGAATATTTTTTTGAGTGGCCGCGTGGTTGATGACATCAATAAAAACCTGTGTTGCTTTGTCGAAATCATCTTCACCTTCTTTTCCTTCTACTCCATAATCTAAAATAACATCTACTCCATGCTCCGCTAACATTTGAGCTACAGGAATTGTCTCTGCTAGTGTTTCGCCACCAACAAATTGCTTGAATATTGTTTGTCGAATAATACCTTTAATAGGTAGTCCTGCTTTTAATAGCACAGGAACTAGTCTTGTACCCAGTTGAACAAGTGTTGGGTAACCCATAAAACCAAATAAAAACTTTGCGCTTTTTAAAGCCTTTGTAGACTTATAGGCAAATGCATTTTGGGTATTCTCAAATGAAATATTCATCGCTAACAGTTGTTCGTGACCGCGAATATCGGAACAGGTCGCAATATAAAAAATAATTGATAGTGGGTGGCTTAAAAAGAAAGCCTGCCATTCTATATTGCTTGGTGGTTAAATGGCTGTAACACCATTTCGCTCACTACACCAGATCTAGGCTGCTGGCATAAAAACCAGATAGCCCTAGCTGCTTCCTCTACCACAATCATTTTATCTTTTTGTACACGAAGATCGATGGTGTCCCAAAAAGGACTATCCACACCGCCCAAAAACAAATTGGTGATCCTGATTTCGGTACGTTTCACTTCTTCTCTAATGCTTTGCATCATACCAACAATGCCGTATTTACTGGCACTATAAGCAGCCGCACCGGCCATTGGGACTTTACCCAAAACGCCCGGAATATTAATAATGAGTCCTTTTTTTGCTTCTTTCATGGAAGGCATTACCGCTTTAACGGCGTTAAAACTGCCCACTAAATTAATTTGAAGGGAATCCATAAAGTCTTGATGCGTAAGCGTTTCTATGGGCTTAATGATGCCAACCCCGACTGCATTGATAAGGATATCCACCCCGCCACCAGCTACCACTTGAGCTACGGCAGTATCTACAGCAGCAGCGTCTGTAATGTCGACCGTAAAATACTGACCTTCAGGTACAGATAATTGAACCGCCAAGTCTTGCAGTTTTTGCGCATTTCGAGCCAACAGAAACACGGTAGCACCACCGCCAATTAATAGTTCAGCAACTTTAGCACCAATACCGCCTGTTGCACCAAATAAGAGTACGCGTTTACCTTTTATCGTTTCCATGACTTTGTTTTTGAGTATAACAAGACACGGCCTATTTTGTTTGCCTATCAATAAAATAAGGCCCGTATTAAATAATTGCAGAAATTGGGGCATGGAAATTTTAAAAATAGAAGTTTATAAATATTCGATTCCGATGGTGCCGTTTACCATTGCAACGGGCACCATGCATTTTGCACAAAACCTACTTATTCGCATACATACAAACACAGAGCATATTGGAGTTGGCGAGTGCTCTGCCTTTCCAATGATTGTAGGAGAAACACAGGCAACTTGCTATGAAATGGCAAAAGAATTTGCCACCATTTGGAAACACAAAAATGCGCTTGACATAGATGCAAGGCTTGGAGAACTTGATTTATTTACTGCGCGCAACTATACCGCCAAAAGTGCATTTGATATGGCCCTTTATGATTTGGCCGCTAAACATGCAGGACTTCCTTTGTACAAGTATTTAGGCGGAAACATAAAAGATATTGAAAGTGATTTAACCATTGGAATAGACACACCACAAAACATGGCGGAGACCGCTGCAAAATTTGTAGCAGATGGCGTGCGCATGATAAAAGTAAAACTAGGCAAAGATCCTGCTACTGATATTGCGCGGATTCAAAAAATTAGAGAAGCAGTAGGGGCAAATATTATACTGCGCATTGATGCCAATCAGGGCTGGACTTATGATGATGCTGTTACTGCACTTACAGGACTTGGTGCATATGATATTCAGTTTTGCGAACAACCCATGCGCACCTTTAATGATCATTTATTGCCTGCACTATGCGGCATTTCTCCGATTTCAATTATGGCAGATGAAAGTGTTTACACCCATCATGATGCCGAACGAATTATTGCGAATAAAGCATGCGCTTCTATCAATATTAAATTAGCCAAAAGTGGAGGCATCAAAGAAGCACTTGCGATTAATAAAGTGGCAGAAACTGCAGGCGTTCCTTGTATGCTCGGTGGCATGCTAGAAAGCAGGCTTGCCCTCAGTGCCAAAGTGCATCTAGCCATGGGTTTAGACAATGTCAAATACTACGATTTAGATACTTGTTTACTTGGACATAAAATAGATCCTGTTACCCGTGGGGCCAGGTACAAAGGCATGCATCTAGAACTTAATGATGCACACGGTATTGGCGCCGATGTAGATCCTGCATTTTTGCAAACATTGGAACAGGTTGTTATCTAGTTTAAGCATCTTGAACAAATTACGGAGTGGCTTTGTTACCTTTACTATAAATACAATCAACCATGGCAGCAAAAAAAGCGAGTGAGAGTTTTATTGTAATGAATGAACTGGTTCTTCCAAACGACACCAATACTTTTGGTAATTTGATGGGCGGACGACTCATGTACTGGATGGATATTGCATCCGGTATGGCCGCAGGTAAACATTGCAACCTGCCTAGCATGACCGCATCTGTAGATAATTTAAGTTTTAAAAATCCAATTAAGCTAGGTAACATCGTACACATAGAAGCACATGTTTGTAGAGCCTTTACAACCTCCATGGAAATTTATGTAAAAGTGTGGGGCGAAGATTTACAAAAGCAAGAGAAATACGAAAGCAACGAAGCCTATTTTACTTTTGTAGCACTAGACCCTAATAACAGACCTACTGCAGTTCCGCAATTAATTCCTGAAACTGATTTTGAAAAAAGATTGTTTGATGGAGCCCTTAGACGCAGACAATTACGTTTGATACTTGGCGGAAAAATGAAACCAGATGATGCGAATGAATTAAAGGCACTGTTTATTAAGGAGTAATTACTTTCCTACTTGCGCAAGTAAATGATGTCTTCCCTTTAACATGTATTCTTTACTTTGCTCAATAGCATCCATCACTTGAGAAAGTATTTCCTCTACAGGCGCTGTATAGTCAATGACCATAGGTTCTTTAAAACGTACCGACAATATGGTTCCTCGCTTTTTAAAAGCCAATCCTTTTTTATCAAATGCTCTCCAAAAACCATTGATCACAACAGGTATCACAACGGGCTGGTTATTTTTAATGATATGCGCCGTTCCTTTTCGGCCGGGTGCAAATGGTTTTGTTGTTCCTTGCGGAAATGTAATAACCCAACTATGGTGTAAAGCCTGATCTATTTTTTGTGTATCAGCACTGTCTCTTTCTCTAGACACATCTTGACCTTCGGCACGCCATGTTCTTTTAACGGTAAGCGTACCACAAAGTTTAAATAATTTAGTAAGCCAATTCGTATTCATAGTTTCTGCAGCAGCCACCATGTATACATTGGTAAATGGATTTAGTAAATAAAAAGGAAGGCCAAGGCGGTTGTGCTTTCGCCACTTTACCGCACAAAAAATATGAACAAATGCAATAACGTCTGCAAAATATGTTTGGTGATTGCTAACAAATAAAACATTTTTTTTAGGCAGGTTGAATAAATTTTCAGTGCCCTCAATTTTTACTTTATTAATTAGTGCCAAGCCTGGATATGTGATAAAGCCAACCACCGCATATAGCACCGTACGAATCACCCGAATATGTCTAAATCGATCAATTAAATTCATAGCATCACGTTAAACATGTAGTGCAAATTAAGGAATGTAAACAAATTGTTATGCTTTTGTTTAAAAATATAATGGTTTGGGGTAATATACAGGGCAGTAAACCTATTTTTGTGCTTTAAATTTATAGTATGCAACTTGACACCGTAATATTTGACATTGATGGACTACTTGTAGATAGTGAACCATTGTGGAATCATGCAGCTGCAGAAGTATTTAAACAGTATGGCGTTAACTTAACCGAAGAGCAGTATAATTCAACAACCGGACTGCGTACCAAAGAATTTGTACAATGGTGGTTTAACTATTTTAACATTGGTGACACCGAATTAAAAGTGGTGGAAAAAAAGATTGTAGATTTAGTTCTACAAAAAATAGAATCTACAGGCAACATGATGCCAGGTGTACCTTATATTTTTGATTTTTTTCACAAACGAAATTTTAAAATTGGGTTAGCCACTTCTTCTCCGCCTGAGCTCATTGAGCTGGTGGTAAAAATGACAGGCATTGGACCTTATGTTAAAGCAGCTGCATCTGCAGAAGACCTGCCTTATGGCAAACCCCACCCACAAGTTTACCTTAATTGCGCGAGCATGCTCGGCTCCCACCCAACGCACTGTCTTTGTTTCGAAGACTCCTTTAATGGACTGGTAGCGGCAAAAGCAGCGCGCATGAAATGTGTAATTGTGCCGCATGTTACCCAGCAAAAAGATGAGCGCTTTGGTGCTGCGGATTTAAAAATTTCTTCGCTTCAAAATTTTGGTGAGCTGCATTTAAATTTAGTGAGTTAGATTTTTGCGCGCGGCCGCGCGCAACGCTTCAATATTTTTGCGCGCTGTTTAAAATTTTGCGCACCTGCAAAAAAAATATACCCAACAAAAATGCCCCGCTTCGCGGGGCATTTTGCATTTTATAAAAAATTTCTCGAACCTTATTTTTTTAAGTTAGGATGCGGCGCAGTTGTTGCACCGGTTCCTGCTTCGGTCGTTCCAAATAGGGTAACAATAAGTTCGTTACCTACTGCACCTGCATTATAAATAAAACGGCTTTCAGAAACGCCTTGCTTTTCCGTTAAGTATTTAACCACTGCGTTTACGCGATCCCAACTTAATTGTTGTGCAGATTTTGACGTGTAGCCATAACCAGATACACGGATATTACAGTTTGGATTGGCGTTTATTTTAGCAGCAACGGCAGCTAGTGTTTCTGTAGCTTCTTTAGAAAGTTTGGCTTTATTTTTATCAAAAACGATGGTTGATAATTCACCTATTTCGCAAAGTGATCCGTTATTTGTTTTTAAGTTACTCACCATTTCTTTTACTTCTTTGCAACATGCTGGCTCAGGACAAGTACCTACGCCATCATTGTTAACTGGGAAGCAAGATTGTAGTGTGATAAGCTCTTTGTCTTTGTAATCAGGAACACCATCACCATCTGTATCTTTTGCACGGCCGTGTGCATCTACTGCAACACCTGCTGGTGTATTTGGCTCTAGGTCAAACTGATCTGTTACGCCATCATTATCTACGTCAGGTAATTTAACCTTTGGTAGTTTCATGTGCTTAGGCGCATTGATTTCCTGGTATAAATAGTTGTTCGGGTTAAGCCACCAAAGTGGTGCTACTTTTCTAGAACGGTCGCCTAGGTTAATATTAATTCTAGCACTAGTTTGTCCTAAATAATCATTGCTATTACCTGCTTTTACCGCATCTAAATAATCATATCCTGAAGCAGAAAACGTAAAGCGTTGTTCTAACCCTACGCTTAACACATCGCTCAATTTAAATGATATACCACCACCAGCACTAAAGCTATTGTAGATAGCATATGATTGTCTATCATTGATGGTAACGCCTAATCCAGTGTTTAACAAACCTTCTTCAATGTCCGGAAGACCAGCACCATAAAAAACACGATAGTCACCTGCCGGCGTTTTTTTGTGCATCACCCTAGAACCTGTAAGGCTATAACCTGCTAATACATACACATTTGTTTTTGGATTGGCTCTGTAATAGCTAAGCGGATTAAGCGATGCAATAACATCGAAGCCTAATTGACGCGTTCTGGTTTTAAACGGTACTCTATTTTGAGTAATTTGATACGCATTTGGCTCGCCAGAACTATTTAAATCGGCAATGCTAGCACGTAATGAAAAAGTATGGTTAAGTGCTTTTCTTACAGATACAGATCCACCAAAACCTGCTTTAGAGGCAACATCGGCAGATATGGTAGCAACACCTAAGCCAAAGCCTAATTCCCACTGACTGCGCGGCTTGGCCGGGTAAGGAAATACGTTATTGATAAACTCATTGCGCTGTGGCTGGTTTTTAACGGCCACTTTAGAAGAGTCTCTCCAATCCCATCCAAAATCTGTTTGTGCGAAACCAATGGTGCTTACTAGAAGTGCTAGTGCGCCCATTAAAACATTTTTCATGCTTGCCATAATTTATTGAATTAATTATAGTACAAAATTAATCTAAATAACATAGAACCAAGAACTATCTATTCTTTAGACAATGTTAAAAGTGTAAATACACCGAGAAATACGGTGTTTAGAGGCTTTAGATGGGCATTTCGCTGCTTTTAGTTCGTTTATTTCTGCCCAATCCTGTCTATATTGCAACCCATTAAGCAATGGAATTAGCAAAAAAAGTAATATCGAAAGAATTAGAACTGTTTGAGGTTCACTTTAGAGAAGCCGTGAAAAGCAGGGTTGCGCTCCTAGACCGCATCATGCAGTACATTGTGCGCCGAAAAGGAAAGCAGCTTCGTCCGATGTTTGTATTGCTAAGCGCAAAATTAGGCGGCGAAATCAACGACGCATCGTATCGTGCTGCTTCTTTGGTAGAACTATTACATACTGCCACACTGGTGCATGACGACGTGGTTGATGAAGCCAACGAACGTAGGGGCTTTTTTTCAATCAATGCTTTATGGAAAAATAAAATTGCCGTTTTAGTGGGCGATTACCTTTTATCAAAAGGGCTACTTCTCTCATTAGACAATAAAGACCACCGCGTACTTCAAATACTTTCTAACGCCGTAAGACTTATGAGTGAAGGCGAATTATTACAGTTAGAAAAATCGCGCAAGCTTAATTTAGACGAAAAAATATATTACGAAATCATTGGCGGCAAAACAGCGTCACTACTTGCATCGTCATGTGCAGCAGGCGCTTCTACCACTTTTGAAAACGAGGACGCCATTGAAAAAATGGAACGCTTTGGAGAAAAAGTAGGTATGGCTTTTCAAATCAAAGACGACTTATTTGATTACAGCAGCGAGGCCATTGGAAAGCCAACGGGCAATGATATCAAAGAAAAGAAACTAACCTTACCACTTATTTATACGCTCAATAATTGTGATGCGGCGCTACGTAAAAAAATAATCTACATCATCAAAAATCAAAATACCCAAAAAGATAAAGTTGATTTTGTACTGGACGCCGTTAACAATTTTGGAGGCATTACCTATGCAACAAATAAAATGTTTGCATACAGAGATGAGGCACTCGAAATACTCCATAGCTTCCCTGCATCCGATGTGCGTGAAGCTTTAGAAGAACTTGTTAGATATACAACTGATAGAAAATACTAATGGAAAAAAGGTGGACGATAGTAGCATCCGATGCAGTAAAAACGGAGGCCTTACAAGCCGCCCTGTCCATCAATAAAACCATTTGTAGCATTTTGGTAGCAAGAGGCTTAGAAACTTTTGAGGCCTCTAAAAAATTTTACAGACCACAACTTTCGGACCTGCACGATCCTTGGCTCATGAAGGATATGGACAAGGCAGTTGCGCGCATTTTGACGGCGCGCGATAACAATCAAAGAATACTTGTGTTTGGTGATTATGATGTAGATGGCACCACCGCTGTTGCAAGTATGTATCAGTTTATTTGTGGCATTCATAACAATACCGATTATTATATTCCGCACCGCTACAAAGAAGGGTACGGCGTTTCTAAAATGGGAATCGATTATGCAAAAGAAACGGGCTGTTCATTAATTGTTTCATTAGACTGCGGTATCAAATCCACAGATCTTATTGCCTATGCAAAAACATTAGGGATTGATTTTATTGTTTGTGATCACCACTTACCAGATCCTATATTGCCACCAGCAGTTGCTATTTTGAATCCCAAACAAATTGATTGCCCCTATCCCTACAAAGAATTATGTGGATGTGGCGTGGGCATAAAATTAATGATGGCGCTTGCACAAAGGCTTGAACTGCCTGCGTCTAGTTACCTCGAATACCTAGACCTAGCGGCTACAGCGATTGCTGCAGATATTGTTCCTATCACCGGCGAGAATAGAATTTTAGCCTACTATGGACTTGAAAAAGTAAATCAAAATCCATGTCCTGGCATTAAAGCATTACTCCAACTTTCCAAGGTGGAGAAAAAACTGTTTTTAAATAATTTGGTATTTGTGATAGCACCGCGCATTAATGCGGCAGGCCGTATGGATGATGCAAAAAAAGCAGTGCAACTTTTTATTGAAAAAGATGCCACCAAAGCGCTTGAATTTGCACAAATGCTCCAGTCCGATAATTTGGACAGACGCGAAGCAGATAGCAGTATCACAGAAGATGCACTTGCGCAAATCATCAACGATCCATCGCATGCGGGTAAAAAAACAACGTTTGTGTACAGCGAAAACTGGCATAAAGGTGTAGTTGGCATTGTTGCGAGTAGACTTATAGAAACCTATTATAGACCCACCATTGTATTAACAAGAAGCGTCGACATTGCAGCAGGCAGTGCGCGCAGTGTGGTAGGGTTTAATTTATATGAAGCCATTCACGCATGCCGTGAACATTTAATTGGCTATGGCGGGCATTTTGCGGCCGCAGGTATGACCCTGCTACCTGATAATGTTATGTCTTTCGCGGCCGCATTTGAAGCAGCTGTATCAGCTCAAATTACGGACGATTTACTCATTCCAGAAATTGTCATTGACGCACCTATTTCATTTACAGAAATCAACCAAGGGTTTTATAATATTTTATCACAAATGGAACCCTTTGGACCCGAAAATATGAAGCCCGTGTTTATTGCAAGGGGCGTAAACAATACGGCTTACTCTAAAATTGTAAAGGAGCAACATATCAGGTTTGTGCTACAACAAAACGGAATTACGCTAACAGGTATTGGATTTAAAATGGCTGATAAATTTGCATTATTACAAATGAATCAGCCATTAGATATTGTTTTTACACTCGACGAAAACGAATGGAATAATGAAAAAACCATTCAGCTCAAAATGATTGACCTTCGACTAAGTGCTTAAGTGCGCTTAAGAGCGCTTATGTTTTGCGTCCTTGCTATTTATTTTGTAACAAGTCTACACTCCTATTAATAAAGTTGGTTAAATCATTCCCTTTTAATAACCCTTGAGATAATAATGCAAGGTCTGCTAAATTACGTACCTGACTTTTTAAGAGTTCAGCATTGCCTTCCTTTAATAGGGTTTGATAAATAGGGTGATTGCCATTTACAGTTAAGGTTACTTCGTCTGGCATTTGCGCATAAAAAGCAGTCATGCCCCCACCTACACCAGCCATATCTTTCATACGGCGCATAAACTCTGGTCTAGTGGCTACTACAGGTGCGCTATCGGCGCTTAACCCTTTCACCTCCGTTGTAACATGTAAATCAGCAATTTGAAGGTTAAATAGTTCCTTTAATTTTTCGGCGTCGTCTTTGCTAAGCACCGATTCGTTCGACTCCTGCTTGTCAATTAAATTATCTACGATATCTGCATCAACTCTTACAAAAGTTACATTCTCCCACTTCATTTCCATATTGTTAATGAAAGCAGAGTCTACCAAGGTTTCCATTTTAACAACGGTATATCCTTTTTTAGTAGCCGCTTGTATATATGCGTCTTGCCCAACCGGATTGGTGGTGTATAAAATAACATGTTTGCCGTCTTTGTTTTTTTGCGTATCCTCCGTTAAAGTTTTGTACTCTTCAAGTGTATGGAATTTACCAGTGGTATCTTCCATGACAATAAACTTACCCGCTTTGTCTAAAAACTTATCGTCGGTCATCATGCCGTACTTCACAAATAAGCCTAAGCTCTCCCATTTTTCTTCAAAAGCTGGACGGTCTGCTTTAAATATTTCTTCTAATTTGTCGGCTACTTTTTTAGTGATATGCGCGTTAATTTTTTTAACGTTCGGATCGCCTTGTAAATAGCTTCTGCTCACGTTTAGCGGAATATCTGGGCTGTCAATTACACCATGCAATAACATCAAAAATTCTGGCACAATATCTTTTACCTCATCGGTAACAAATACTTGGTTACAGTACAATTGAATTTTATCTTTTTGAATTTCGTAGCTCTGCTTGATTTTAGGGAAGTATAAAACACCCGTTAAATTAAATGGATAGTCTACGTTGAGGTGAATCCAAAATAATGGTGTTTCGCCAAATGGATAGAGTTCTTTGTAAAACTTCTCGTAATCTTCTTTGGTTAATTCGCTTGGCTTTTTAACCCAAATAGGATCTGGATTGTTAATTGATTTTTCTTCAACTATTTCGTCTTTTTTCTCCCCTTCTTCTTTTACCCCTACTTCAGAAAAATAAATAGGAATAGGTAAAAATTTACAGAAACGATCTAAAATAGCTTTTACGCGAGATGCTTCTAAAAACTCTTTGCTTTCTTCACTAATATGCAATACAATTTTAGTACCACGCTGTGCGTAGTCTACTTCGTATAATTCAAATTCTGGATTGCCATCACATCCCCAAAAAACACCAGAAGCGTCTTTAAAAGATTTAGAATATAATTCTACTTTATCACTCACCATAAAGGCGCTGTAAAAGCCTAAACCAAAGTGACCAATAATATTGGCGTCTTTGTATTTATCCATAAACTCTTCGGCACCAGAAAAAGCCACTTGGTTGATGTACTTGTCCACTTCTTCGGCAGTCATACCCACCCCTCTATCAATGATAGACAATGTTTTTTCTTTGGCATCTAATACCACGTCTATACGAAGTTCACCAAGGTCTCCTTTGGCTTCACCAATAGAAGACAATGTTTTAATTTTTTGAGAAGCGTCCACCGCATTACTCACTAATTCACGTAAAAAGATTTCGTGGTCACTGTACAAGAATTTTTTAATGATTGGAAAGATGTTTTCCGTTTGTACGCGTATTTGTCCTTTTTGCATAGTTCAGTTATTTGTACAGCATTTATACAAATAAAGTACCAAGCCCCTTTTTTGGGGTAGTTTCTGACAGGATGACACAAAAAATGGGTCAATTTCCTTGCACCATAATATTATCGAGCCTAAAACTGGTGGTGAGCTTGCCAATAACTACTGAGGGGTCGTTGCCCTCATATCTGAAGGCAATGTATGCACTCCCTTTAAATTTACTCATATCTAGGTTATTGGAAAACATCCATTGGGGCGCAAAGCCACTGGTACTTCCCTTGGCCATAATAGCTGGTAGTAGGGTCCATTTTGCTTTTGCCGGATTTTTGCCGCCATCATAATTAGTGGACACCATCACTTGCAAAATAGCCCCATTGTCAAAGCCATCTTTGGTGTCAAAATGTAATATTTCGTTGGCCGAATGATCGAGGTTAATAGGCGGTAAAATAAGCCAGCTTATGACCGCATTTTGCCTAGCCGCAAAGGCCGATATTTCTAGATAATTATTAGCCGATGTTTTTTTAGTGGTAAAATATTTGCCGCCAATTTCAGAGATATTTTTATAACCCGCAGCAGTGAAACTACTATCGGTAATAGCAGTAGAAAAATCTTCTGAAAATAAAGTTTTAGGGCCCGTTACACTGCACCTTAATCCGGTTAATTGCAAATCGGAAGTGTCTCTGATAACAAGTTGTTTTTGGGTTCTGAAAACGGTGTAAATGCCGGTGGCTCTTCCATTACCCCTTGGTGTTAATGCATTTCCAAAAGAGGCAAAGCCACTGGTGCGTAAATATAAATTTCCAATAGCACAGGTTCGGAGCGTATGGCTGGCTGGGAGTTGATTTACTAAATCGGAATAGGTTTTGCCCGTATCAGATACCACAAATTCTAATTGATCAATGGATACTAAACATCCTTTTAAACTATCAACAAGTCCGGTGGGTAACACGGTTATGGGTGTCATTAATTTACCGCCTGCTAGTAGGCCAATATAACGGTTCATGAGTGGCTGAGGTATCCCTAATAAAAAGGGTGATGCAGGGTCGGACCTATCAACACTAATACCAATTTGTGTCATGCCGGCATAATCAGAAAGCCACAATCCATTAAGTGCAACACCCACTTTTTGACCTACTGCGTATTTTGTAAATAAGTTATAGCCGTCGAGCTTTATTGTAATAGCTGCTGTTGAATCTTGAATAATAATGGACTTATAAAAATTATCTGTTTTATCGTTGGCCGTTACTGTTCCTTCTATAACATAATCGGCACTAATTTTTTCATAGTTATTGGGGATATGCAGGCGCAGCAGGTCTTTGATAGACATATTGGCTTTTAAAGCAGGCCCCGTATACAATGGTGGCAGATCCCAAACCTTATCGCAATTGCAACATGTAATCCATAAAAAAAAGATGCAAATCCAGCGAATAAAAATATTATTAAACCCTATATAAGATGTGTGCATAGACATATACGTACTTTAAAAAGTAAATGAAATGGTGGCAGAAAAATTAAACCCGTAGCCTAAAAAATATTTAGGCGGAAATTTATTGACATTAAGTCCGGCAACATCAAATCGGAGTTGCTCATACCCACCCACTAAAACAGGGCCGCTTTGTAAAATATTATTGATACTCAAAATGCATAAAATGTTTTTAGGAGTTTTGTTTTTTACGCTGTACCACCTCATTGACTGACCAAGCAAAGCGCCAAGCGTAAACATGCTGGGCAACTGTGTTTGCTCCGTTATTTGCGTACGCCTAAGACTCATTGTGTCAAGTAAAGCTAGGGCACCATACGTGCGCCGTATGGGATTAAATGACATCCACCGCTTATCCATATAATGCGCACTAATGGTCGCAAAAAAAGAACCCGGCCGGTATGATACGTGAACAGCAGCAGCCCTTTGCGGCGTGCGCGCTACTTTAAAATTTTTGACATAGACCTCACTCTTTTCCAATACCGAAGCGTCATTATCAGAACTCACCACAAGTTGCTGCCTGGAATTAAAACGGTAATCCCCTAATGCGCCAATGAGTTGGAGTGATAGATTTTCTTGTAAAGAAAAATCGATACTGGTTTCTAGACCCTGCATGATTTTATCAATGCCTGTAAGTGCATAATTTACAAAACTGTGGTACCCATCGTGGTAAAATGTAAGCACATCCCGTGCATCATTTTGCGTGATTAAAAAAGCGCGAAAACCTATTTTACAAAAATTGGATTGGTACTGATAGCCCAGTAGCGCCGACCTAATTTGTTCGGAACTGATATTATCTGTAACTGTTGAGCGCATTTTGGGCGCTATAAATACATTGTCAAATAAAGGTGCTCTTGACGCGGATAAAAATTCTACTTTAAAATAATGACGTCCATTTAATTTATAGGTAACACCCAGCTTTGCTTCTGGACTTGTAAAATGATAGGTGTAAGAAGGTCCTTTAGATTGTAATGGAAATAGTCCGTTTTTTACAAGTCCCACCCTTTTAAAACTATTGCCTGTAAACTGCACCCCTGCAAAAATATCAAATCGTGAAAACACCCAACTATACTGCAGATAAGCAGCGGTTTGCATGAGCAAGGCTTTATAATTGTAGCCAAAATTTTGGTTTTGCAAAATAATTTGATTGGGATTTTCGATATCAAATTGATTCACATCCGTTCTAATTTGAAGTGCATCTTCGGCAAACTGATTGATGTTTACATAATACTGAGCGCCTAATAAATCATGTACTTTTTTGTAAAAATGATGCTGCTCCAATTGTACATTAATGCCCGCATTCAATAAACCTGCTTTGCCAATGGGCGATTGATACACCATGGAGGCTGCCATTGTTTGCTGCTTATCCATCCTGTTTTCTACAATAACCGCCGCTCTTTTTTGAAGTATTAAATTAGGGTTGCTACTCATAATTACTGGATCATTAGAAAGCGCATTTAGGCTATACAAACCCGTCCAGTCTATTTGTCCCTTACCAGGGTTTTGAATTAAATCATCATGCATAAGTACCCTCAGCGCAGAATCTTGGTAATAACTTGGGAGGTATTTATAATAATCTGGGCGTGGATCCGCGGCATTATTCCAATCGAGGCCTGTAATGCTTTTGATACCCATGGTTACACCTACAACGATGTTTAATTTTTGTGCTGCAGGAAGCGATATATCTGTAGAAAAAAGTAGCGTCGGTAAATGTGTTGCGCTTTTTACAGCGTTTCGTTTTTCGCCATTTTGCATCCCCCAATTTGGATTGTAATTAGCGCCAAAATATTGTAACGATTCTTGGAGCACAGGCGCCTGCCGCTCTGCTGTGATTGGCGCACCCAATAAAGACATAGACAAAATGAAGTGGTCATTTATTTTTTTATCGGCGCTTAACATATAACCATACCCTGCATAACTACATCCATTGTAATAACCTTCTTTTGCCAAGCGCGCATTTACATGTGCAGCAAATGCCCATCCATTTTTTAATTGTCCAGTAGCCATTTGCAAAACGTATTTATGTGAATAGGCTCTATTTGCAAATGTTGCTGCTATTTTATGTTGCTTTGGCATCACAATTGCACGGATATCCGCGCCTGTCGTGTTACCGAGAAATCCAAAAGAAAGCTCGTTACCCGCAATACCATCAAATACCACCGTTTTACGCATCATTTGCTGCAGGCCCGAGTAAACGGCAAAATGAGGACTTCCAGATAATAAACTTTTAATGGGTAAGCCATTAAATAGTGTTTGAGAAAAGCTTGCGTCGAGCCCCTTCACCATAAATCCAGCGGCAGAAAAACCAAAACTAGCCGTATTGTAAAAAGGGTCTTTATTGGCTTGTAAACTAGATGCAACAAAAGAGGGCTCCGAGCCACTTTTTGTATCAGGATCTAAAACGACAATTGGGATTTCGTCTGGTTCAGATACAACCACTTTTTGTACGAGTACATTAGGAAGCGCTTTTGACTTGTTACGCTTTTGCGCTTGCAAAGTCCCCACCATAAAAACACAAATCAAACATAAAAAAATAGCGCGCATAACATAGATTTCCAGCACAATCTAATGCAGTTCAATTGTAAAAGTGATGCGCACAAAACATTGGCGTGAAATACCAGTTTAAATAATTGTAATTAGCGAATAAAAGTTATGCGCTATATTAAAAATACACTTCATCACCTATTCGCTCTTGTATGTTTTGCTACAATAGTGGCAAGTTGTACCGCCACTATAAAAAAAGATGCGCCTACCTTTAAACCTATGCCCGATAGGCATCACAGCTGTATTGCTGCTTTTTATAATTTCGAAAATTTTTACGATACAATCGATAATCCAGTAGTGGATGACGAAGAGTTTTTGCCAATTGGCGCCAAACATTATAGTAGCTTTATTTACCAGAAAAAAGTAAGCAACCTTGCAACAGTTGTACAAAAAATAGGCGCTGATATGAATGACGATGGGCCAGCTATTTTAGGCGCTGTTGAAATTGAAAACGATACCGTGCTACAAGATTTAATTAAGCATCCACTATTAAAAAATAGAGGCTATTTATTTGTGCATGAAAATTCAAAAGACAGAAGAGGGATCGATGTTGCACTACTCTATCAACCAAAATATTTTAGACCGTTAATCCATCAAAGTTTAACGGTTCAACTTCCTCCTAAAAAAAACATTGAAACATTTACACGTGATATTTTGTACGTAAAGGGTATTTTACTTGGCGACACCGTGCATATATACGTGAATCACTGGCCTAGTAGACGCGGGGGGCAAAAAAGGAGTACCGAAGCAAGGAGTAAAGCAGCGAGGGTTTGCAGAAGCCATATCAACACCATTTTGGCTGAGGATCAGGCTGCTAAAATTATAGTAATGGGTGATTTAAACGACAATCCGTCAGATTACAGTGTATCCCATGCCCTTCAATCTAGTGGGGGCTTAAAAATGATCAAAAAATCAGATCTATACAACCCTTGGGTAGAAGTACTAGCAAAAGGCAATGGGACGCTTGCTAATAGGGATGCCTGGGGTATTTTTGACCAAATACTAGTGTCTCAGAGCTGGATTCCGCCGCGCCATAGGGGACGGCTGTTTTTAGGTAGCTCACACGTATTTAAGGCCTTTTTTATGGTGGAACATCAGGGTCGTTTTAAAGGGTATCCGCTTAGAACCTGGGATGGAAATCAGTTTAGGAATGGATTTAGCGACCATTTTCCAACTTTTGTGGTTTTACTCGAAAAAATATAGTAAAAAATGCAGTAAAATGAGGGCTTTTACCTACTTTTGCAGCCCCAAATCTGTTTTTGGCAGATTCTCCATTTCGGTGGAGTCCACTGGGTAAACCCAATTTTAAACCTAAAAATTCAAGTAATGAGCAATTACGAATTAATGGTGATTTTCACTCCGGTTCTTTCTGAAGAAGACTTTAAAGCTTCTCAGAAAAAATACCAAGATATGATTGCGAGCTTCGGTGGAGCTACAGTGCATACAAATCCTTGGGGTCTTAAATCACTGGCCTACCCTATTCAAAAAAAGACAACTGGTATCTACTGGGTGTTAGAATACAGCGGCCCAACTGATCTTAACGAAAAACTTAAGATTCAAATTTTACGTGACGAGCAAATTATGCGTCACATGATTACGAAACTCGACAAATACGCCGTTGAGTATAACCACGTAAAAAGAAATGGCGGATTTGCGGTAAAACAAAAAATGGAGGCTTAATCACATGGCAAAGAATGAGATAAAATACCTGACCGCAATAAAGCAGGAGAAACCAAAGAAAAAGTTTTGTCGTTTCAAAAAATACGGCATCAAATACGTAGACTACAAAGATGTTGAGTTCCTTAAAAAGTTCATCAACGAACAAGGTAAATTATTACCTCGTCGTTTGAGCGGTAACTCACTAAAGTATCAACGTAAAGTACAGGACGCAGTTAAAAAGGCACGTCAAATGTCTTTATTACCTTTCGTTACTGATTTATTAAAGTAATACCCTAATTAGTAACCTTCCCTAATCTCGCAACGGGCGAGAGACAGCAGTAGCTGGGCTCTTGGGGACTAAAACAAAAAAACATGCAAGTAATTTTAATTCAAGACGTAGACAACTTAGGTGGAAAAAGCGAACTCGTAACTGTTAAAAACGGTTATGCGCGTAACTTTTTAATTCCACAAAAGTTTGCAGTTGAAGCAAGCCCTTCTAACCTTAAGCAACTAGAAGAAAAATTAAAAGTTAAGGCTAAAAAGGAAGCAGTAATGCTAGCTGAAATCAATAAAGTAATCGATGTACTAAAATCTAGCCCAGTTAAATTAACAGCTAAAACAGGTACAAGCGGTAAAATATTTGGTGCAGTTACTTCATTACAATTGACGCGCGCTATCCGTGACCAAAAAGGTTATGAAATTGATCGCAAGCGTATCACAATTGTAGAAGAAGTAAAAGAATTAGGTGCTTTTAAAGCTTCAATCGACTTTGGTAACGGTAATGTTACTGAAATTGATTTTGAAGTTGTAGGCGAATAATCTACAGATAATCAACCTCTTATACAAAAAACCTGGCTTTGGCCGGGTTTTTTTATGACTTAAACGGTAAAAAAGTTATAAAAAAAAATTGGTTTCCCACAAATTACATACCTTCGAATTGTCCAATGAAAGTTCTTCCTATTCTCAGAACGTTTATTTCGTAAATGTTTTAGTTTTTGGTTCAGTTCAATCGTTGGTTTTTGATCACTTAATTTTTTTAAAGAACATGAACATTTACGTTGGAAACCTAAACTGGAATATGTCCAGTGAAGACCTGCAAAACTTGTTTACTCCATTTGGTGAAGTAACAAGTGCAAAGATCGTTACAGACAAGTTTAACAATGACCGCAGCAAAGGCTTTGGTTTCGTAGAAATGGCAGATGATGAAGCAGCTCGTTCTGCTATCAGCCAATTACACGATACTGATGTTATGGAGCGCAAGATTGTAGTTAATGAATCAACTCCACGTCCAGAAGGCGAAAGAGGCGACTTCAAAAAGAAGAGCTTCGGCGGCGGCGGAAGCCGTGGCGGTGGTGGATACGGTGGTGGTGGTGGAAATCGCGGCGGAAGCGGCGGTGGATACAACCGTGATCGTGGAAACAGCGGTGGAGGCGGAGGATTTAACAGATATTAATATCTACTAAATTTTTAAGCTTACATAAAAAAAGTCCTGCAATTTATTGCGGGACTTTTTTTATGCCCATAGGAGATCCCTAAAACAAAAAAGCCTCGTGATATCGGTTAAGATATACGAGGCTTTTAAATAAATATGGCAACTACCTACTCTCCCAGCAAAACGCAAGTACCATCGGCCATGGGGGACTTAACTTCTCTGTTCGGAATGGGAAGAGGTGAACACCCCCGGCAAAATCACCATAAGAAGGTAATTTTATCGGTGTCTAAAACTAATTAGACTGATA
>JBEDIY010000010.1:0-15291 GCA_041173245.1 Bacteroidota bacterium
CAATTAACTATTTTACAAGGCCTCATGAAGCTGCGTCAAATTTGTGATAGTCCATCTATCATAAAAGACGAAGAAAAGTTTCCGAACGTATCTGTTAAGCTAGAAGAAATTGGTAGAGAGATTACCGAAAACATTAGCAACCACAAAGCACTTATGTTCTCTCAGTTCTTAGGGATGCTCGCACTCATTAAAGAGCGACTTACCGAGCTTGGTGTAGATTACGAATATTTTGATGGTAGCAGTACCGTACTTGAAAGAGAGCGCGCCATTCAGCGTTTCCAAAACGACGAATCTTGCCGCGTATTTTTAATTTCACTCAAAGCGGGTGGCGTTGGATTAAATCTAACAGCCGCTGATTATGTATACATTGTGGATCCTTGGTGGAACCCTGCGGTAGAGCAACAAGCCATTGACCGAACCCACCGTATTGGTCAAACAAAAAATATTTTTGCGTACCGTATGATTTGTACGGATACCGTAGAAGATAAAATTTTGAAACTACAAGACCGCAAACGCAGTTTAGCACGTGAACTCATCACCGATGACGAAGGTTTTGTTAAGAGCCTCACCCGTGAAGATGTCGAGTACTTGTTTAGCTAAGTTTACTGTATTTCTGCGGCAGCAATGTTTGCTTCCGGAGCTAATTTGAACTCATCTTTGCATCCTTCCGAGCAAAATCCAATGACTTTGTCTTTGTAATGCGCTGTATCTGAGATACCTGCAGTAACTGGCATGCCGCAGGTAGGATCTTTTTTGTTGTTTACCATCGATACTGGAAAACTAGTAGCTGCTGATTCCATACTTGTTTGTGCAGTGGTATCAACTACCTCTTGTTTTGGTGCTTCTGTGCTATTACAACTTGCAATAACAGTTGTTACGACGATTAATTGGGTGAATCTTTGTTTTATACCGGTGAACATAGCGTATTGATTTATTTTGTTACAATATTTTGTATTTCAAATCGTTTTACAAAAATAACAATCTTTATCCTTATTTAAAGGGTTCTCACCGATATTCAATCACAGCGTCCTATTATCCCTCTTGCTTGCCTTTAAACTTATTTACATAAAATCTGTCTAGCATTATAGATTAACTTTGCACCGCATATTACCAACTATTTATGAAAAAATTATTGTCGTTACTTTCCCTTGTATTTTTAGTTTCTTTCGCGAGCGCTCAATCTGTAGCTACCGTAAAAGGGATTTTAATTGATTCTTTAAATAAACAGTCTTTAAAAGACGCATCTATTGTTGTATTAGCTGCAAGTGACTCATCACTTGAGGTTTTTACACTCGCTAAAGCAGATGGTAGTTTTATCATTAACAATGCACCTTTTGGTGAAATGTTAGTTGAAGTAAAATTTCAGGGTTACGAACCTTTTTCTAAAAGAATACTTTTTTCTGCAAAAAATAACAACGTAGACTTAGGTAAAATTTATTTAAAGCAAGCAGCTAACGATCTAGGCAATGTAACAGTTACGCAATCGCCTGTTCAAATGAAAAAAGATACCGTAGAATTTCTGGCGTCTGCATTTAAAACAAAGCCTAATGCGGTAGCAGAAGATTTACTTAAAAAAATTCCAGGTATTCAAGTAGATAAAGATGGTGGTATTAAAGCGCAAGGTGAAACAGTACAGCGTGTACTTGTAGATGGTAAGCGCTTTTTTGGAGACGATCCTAAAATGGCAACTAGAAATTTGCCTCCAGATATTATTGATAAAATTCAAGTTTTTGATGCGGCAAGTGATCAAAGTGCATTTACTGGTTTTGATGATGGTAACCGTGTTAAAACAATTAATATCACAACCCGCAAAGACAAGCGCAAAGGTTATTTTGGAAGAGCAGCAGGTGGTTTAGGTGCCAATAGTGACGATGCATTATATGACAATAGTGTTAATGTAAGTAAGTTTAATGGCGATCAGCAAATCACTTTTACGGGTCAGGCTAACAACGTAAATAAACAAAACTTTTCGGTACAAGATATGCTTGGTTCATTAGGTGGCGGCAGCTTTGGCGGCGGCGGTGGTGGACGAGGCGGCGGTGGCGCAACAATGGGTGGCGGCGGTGGTCTGCTTGGTACAGGTGGCGGTGGCGGTATTGTAAAAACATTAGCAGCAGGCCTTAACTACAAAGACAATTGGGGCACTAAAACACAATTTTCTGGAAGTTATTTTTACAACGACCAAACAACTACTAGAGATCAAAATAGCTTAACTGAAAATTTAGTAACTGGTAGTACCGACTCTTCTATTTTTAGCAAGCAGGTACAAAGTTCAGTGACCAATAATAAAAACCACCGTATCAATTTTAATATCGAAACCAATTTTGATACGAGTAATACACTTATCATTCGACCTAATATTAGTTTTCAAAATACGCATGCAGAAACTTTTCAAAATACGAGTTCTACGCGAGGCAAAATCACAAGCCTAAATAGCTCACGTGTTAATACTGTGAGAGATAACCAGGGGATTAATGGAAGTCTAGAAGCAACGTTTAGACACCGTTTTGCTAAAAAAGGCCGTACCTATTCTATTGGCTTAAATAGCAGTTACAATACCAATGATGGTTCTGGAAGCAACTGGTCACAAAATCAGTTTAATTTACCATCACGTAACTACACCGATACACTCGATCAGATATATACAACTAACCGTGATGGTAAAAACAATAGTGCTACTTTATCTTATACAGAGCCTATTGGAAAAAACAAACAAATAGAGTTCAACTACAATATTTCTAGTAATGTTAATAATTCTGGAAGAGCAACACAGGGTTATAATAAAGCAACTAACAACTATGATATTGCGGTACCTAATTTGAGCAATATTTTTGAAAATACATTTAATGCAAATAGACTTACTGTCAATTACCGTATTCAAAATGCCAAGTATAATTTTAGTGTGGGATCTGGATTACAGGTTGGTGATTTAGTAAGTAAAAATATCAGCACTAATGTCAATTTAAAGCAACACTTTGTAAATCTATTTCCATCTGCCAACTTTAGATACGATTTTACAAAATCTAAAAATATGCGTTTTTTTTACAATGGCCGTACTTCACAACCTAGCGCAGAGCAGTTGCAGCCGGTTATTGACAATAGCAACCCGCTTCTTATTAGAACAGGTAACCCAAATTTAAAGCAACAGTTTTCGCATTCATTTAGATTCTTATTTAACTCGTTCGATATTTTTACCCAAAAAATAATCTTTGCAACCGTAAGTGGTAGTTTTATTGAAAACGACATTCAAAATGCAACTACAATTTCGGGAGGTGGTGTACAAACCATTAAACCAGTAAACTTAAGTGGAACGTATAATATCAATGGATTTTTCAACTATGGTTTCCCTATTAAAAAGCCAAAAAGTAATTTAAACTTGATGGCCAATGTTTCGCGCAATCAAACACAAACACTTGTAAATAGTATTAGCAATTTTACGCGTAATACCAATTTAGGTGGAACAATTTCTTGGACTACCAATATCAAAGAAGGGTTTGACATGAATTTCTCTTCTAACTCAAATTTGACAATGGCTAGGTACACTTTACAGCCTCAACAAAATGGAGATTTTTTTAGCCAAACTGTTTCTACCGAAGCAACTATTTATTCAAAGAGTGGGTGGGTTTTATCTACTGACTTTGATTATATCTATAACGCTGGAAGAAGTGAAGGTTTTAACACAAGTATCCCACTTTGGAATGCTAGTTTGTCTAAGCAAATGCTAAAAAACAAAGCAGGTGAATTAAAGTTTTATGTGTTTGACTTATTAAATCAAAATATAAGCATCTCTCGAAATGTAACAAGTAACTATATTCAGGATTTACAAACGCGCGTTTTAAAGCGTTACTTCATGATTAGCTTTACTTATAATTTACGCAAATTTGGAGCTGCACAAGGGCCTCAAAATCCAATGATGAAAATGATGCAAATGCCAGGAGCAGAACGTCAAATGAATAATATGATGCGCACCTACAGAGGTGGAGGACAGTAAACGAAATTAGTATACTTCAAAAGGCTACTTCTAACCGAGGTAGCCTTTTTTAATGCTTACAACCGTTAGTAAAAATGAGGATTTTTTGTGGAAAACCCCCTATTTTACTGCAAACTAACCTATTTTTACAGTTTCAAAAGCACAATAGTCCAAATGGTGAAAACAGCATTTCAATATAGAAACTCAATTTGCCCTCCAACCTCTATTTGTTTGGGACTTGTTTCTGCGGCTAGGCTTGTGGTCAGATCGCGACGTGGGTGCTGATAGGACGAGCAGCTGGCACTTGCCCCTATCAGTGAAAAAACCCCCAGTTTAATTTTCATTTACTTTTTCTACAATTTTAATTGAAGGCGTTGGAACAAAAAATAATTGTTCGCGTAGCAAATGCTAGCGACGTTACATATGCTCAAACCATTACAGATGAAATGGAATCTTCTGCAAAAGCCAGGGGCACTGGTATTGCAAAAAGAACCCCCACATATGTGGCAAAAAAAATGGAAGAGGGCAAAGCAGTTATTGCCGTAGAACGGGATGGCACTTGGGTTGGCTTTTGCTATATAGAAGTTTGGGGGCATGAAACATTTGTGGCCAATAGTGGACTCATTGTTGCGCCCGCCCACAGAAAAAGTGGCGTTGCTAAATTAATCAAGCAAACCATTTTTCAATTATCACGAGAACGTTATCCAACAGCAAAAATATTTGGTTTAACAACAGGCTTAGCTGTTATGAAAATCAACAGTGACCTAGGTTACGAGCCTGTTACCTATAGTGAATTAACAGATGACGAAGAATTTTGGACAGGCTGCAAAAGCTGTGTGAATTATGAAATTTTGCAAAGCAAAGACCAAAAAAACTGTATGTGTACAGCTATGTTGTATGATCCAGCAGATCATTACACGACACAAGAAACATCTGCAGATTTTAAAAGTAATTCTAAAGTTTATGAGCGTTTCATGAAACTTAAACAAAATAATTTGTTACGCTGGCTGAGGAAAAAAGAAAAAAAATAATAAAATGGCAAGTGAATTACATCAAGTAAAGGCAGGTGATAAAGTAGTACTCGGATTTAGCGGCGGCTTAGACACTTCTTATTGCGTTAAATATTTAACCAACGAAAAAGGCTATGAAGTGCATAGTGTGATTGTAAACACGGGTGGTTTTACGGAAGAAGAATTAAAAAATATTGAAACCCACGCCTATCATTTAGGTGTTAAAACACATACCACGATTGATGCCGTTCAATCTTATTATGACAGCATTATCAAGTATTTGATTTATGGTAATGTGCTAAAAAACAACACCTACCCACTAAGTGTAAGTGCCGAGCGTTTAAGTCAGGCACTCCATATTGCTGAGCATACTAAAAAGATGAACGCGGCAGCGGTGGTGCATGGTAGTACAGGGGCTGGTAATGATCAGGTCCGATTTGATATGGTTTTTCATATCATGATTCCTGGCGTTACGATCATTACACCCATTAGAGATATGCAATTAAGTAGAGAAGATGAAATTGCCTACTTGAAGTCTAAAGGCGTAGATATGAATTTTGAAAAATCCGCTTATTCTATTAATAAAGGGCTTTGGGGTACCAGTGTTGGTGGTAAAGAAACATTAACGTCTAAAGGTATGTTGCCTGAATCTGCATGGCCAACACAAGTAACAGCAACAGGAACCGAAGAAGTGAGTTTGCATTTTGAACAAGGTGCATTAACGATGATTAACGACAAACGATTTGATCATCCAACAAAAGCCATTCAATATTTACAAACCATTGCGGGCGCATATGGCATTGGCAGAGATATCCATGTAGGCGATACTATTATTGGAATTAAAGGTCGTGTTGGTTTTGAAGCAGCAGCTCCCATGGTTATTTTAAAAGCACACCATGCACTTGAAAAACATGTGTTAACCAAATGGCAGTTAAATTGGAAAGATCAATTAGCGCAGTTTTATGGAAACTGGTTACATGAAGGTCAAATTATGGATCCAGTAATGCGTGACATAGAAGCCTTTTTAGAAAATACACAAGAAAATGTTACGGGTACCGTATTTGTACAATTGCATCCATACCGTTTTACAGTAATCGGTATTGAATCTGCCTTTGATTTAATGAGTAGTAAGTTTGGTAAATACGGAGAAATGAATAGTGGTTGGTCTGGCGAAGACGTGCGTGGATTTTCAAAAATATTTGGCAACCAAACTTCTATTTACCATAGCATTAAAAATAGCCAATCATGAAAAAAATAAATGTGGGTATTGCTGGTGGTGCAGGCTATACTGGTGGCGAGCTATTAAGAATACTTGTTCATCATCCCGAAGTGCATATTTCATTTGTACATAGCACTAGTAATGCTGGTAAGTCTGTATCTGAGGTTCATACAGATTTAGTAGGTGATACTGATCTTGTTTTTACCAATACTTTTTCTAATAGTATTGATGTTTTGTTTTTATGTGTGGGTCATCATGAAGCAAAAAAATTATTAGAAGAACAAAAGATAGCAGCGTCTGTGTCTATTATTGATTTATCACAAGATTTTAGACTTACTGCAAACGCTGTAATTGCAGATAGAACTTTTGTATACGGATTGCCAGAACTAAATCGTGAAAAAATAACAACAGCAAAAAATATAGCCAATCCGGGTTGTTTTGCTACGGCTATTCAACTCGCTTTATTGCCACTTGCAAAATCAGGTATCTTGCAGGATATTTATACAACAGGCATTACAGGATCTACGGGTGCAGGCCAATCATTAAGCGCTACTGCTCATTTTAGCTGGCGCGCCAATAATATTCAAGCTTATAAAACGCTCGACCATCAGCACGTTTTTGAAATCATACAATCTCTCAATCAATTGCAGGCAGATGCACCACTTAGTACAAGTGGCGAAGGGCCTGGATTACATTTTGTACCATGGCGTGGCGATTTTACTAGAGGTATTTATACCAGCTCGGTTATCGATTGTAGTTTACCATTAGAGGCCGTTCAGGAAATGTATGCTAGCTATTATGCAGCACATCCATTTGTTGTGGTATCTGAGGCTCCTATACATTTGAAGCAAGTAGTAAATACCAATAAATGCGTTTTGCAAATTGAAAAGCAGGGCAATAAACTTGTTGTACATAGTGCTATTGATAATTTAATAAAAGGCGCTAGTGGGCAAGCTGTTCAAAATATGAATTTGCTTTTTGGGCTAGATGAAACAACGGGTCTATTATTTAAAGCAAACTTTTTTTAGCCATGAAATTATTTGACGTATATCCACTCAATAATATCACCATAGCAAAAGCTAAAGGGTCTTATGTATGGGATGAAAAAGGAACGGAGTACCTTGACATGTATGGTGGACATGCTGTAATAAGTATTGGTCATACGCATCCATACTGGGTGTCGGCCATTGAAACACAACTTCATAAAATTGCCTTTTATTCCAACTCTGTTATCATCCCCATTCAAACACAGTTGGCCCAAAAAATTGGAGTGGTAAGCGGCAAAAATAATTTTCAACTTTTTTTGTGCAACAGTGGCGCCGAAGCAAATGAAAACGCATTAAAGCTTGCATCCTTTGCGACAGCTCGAAAAAAAATTATTTCTTTTACAGGATCTTTTCACGGAAGAACTTCACTTGCAGTTGCCGCTACTGATAATACATCCATTGTAGCGCCTGTCAATGAAACAGAAAATATTGTTTTTTTACCCTTTAATGATGAATCCGCATTGCAAGCTTGTTTTGATGCTGAGGGTGGTAGCATTGCTGCTGTTATTATCGAAGGCATTCAGGGTGTAGGTGGTATAAGAGTTGCTTCCAATACTTTTTTACAACTTATAAGATCACTATGTACCAAGCATGGCACCTTATATGTAGCAGATAGTGTACAGTGTGGTTATGGTAGAACAGGACAATTTTTTGCACACGACGCTGCAGGCGTAGATGCAGATATTTATTCGATGGCAAAGGGCATGGGTAACGGGTTTCCAATTGGCAGCATATTAATTGCGCCTCATATTGCCCCTAAATATGGAATGCTTGGCACCACTTTTGGCGGTAATCATTTAGCATGTGCAGCAGCGCTCGCTGTTGTTGAAGTGATGGAGCAAGAAAATTTATTGGAGGCTGCAGCGCGAAATGGTACTTACTTAATGGACGCGCTTTCAAAAATCCCACACATCACTAATGTAAGAGGCAGGGGACTCATGATTGGTTTTGATGTGCCTGATAATATTAAAGATTTAAAAAAAGTGCTCTTACAAGAATATAAAGTTTTTACCGGCGAGGCAAAGCCTAATGTGATAAGACTGCTTCCTTCTCTAGCCATTACTAGAGCAGAGATAGATGTATTTTTAGATAGACTTCAAAAAGCCATTCAATCTTTGTTATGAAACAATTTATCCAAGTAGGAGACGTATCCGATATACAAGGACTTATTCATAAGGGCCTTGGTTACAAGCAACATCCATTTATGGATAAAACGCTGGGTGCAGGCAAGCGCGCGGGTCTCTTATTTTTAAATCCTAGTTTGCGCACAAGACTTAGTACACAAGTAGCAGCGCAAAATTTAGGCATGGACGCTGTTGTTTTTAATATAGATAAAGAAGGGTGGGCTTTAGAATTTGCCGAAGGTGCTATCATGAATGGCACAACAGTAGAACACGTAAAAGATGCTGCCCCCGTTTTAGGTCAGTACTTTGATATTTTATGTATTCGTACTTTTCCGGGTTTGCAAAATAGAGAGGATGATTACGCAGAAACAATTATCAACCAGTTTATTAAATATGCGGGCGTGCCCGTTGTAAGCCTCGAAACTGCAACGCTACATCCACTTCAATCATTGACAGATTTAATGACCATACAGGAGTCTATGGCTGAAACGCAGCTTAATAAAAAACCAAAAGTGGTATTAACTTGGGCACCGCATGTAAAAGCGTTACCTCAATGTGTAGCCAATAGTTTTGCGCAGTGGGTTACTGCTGCCAATTTTGCTGATGTTGTTATTGCGCATCCGGCTGGCTATGAACTATCTGATACTTATACGAAGGGCGCCACTATTACCAATGACCAAGCTGCAGCGCTTGAAGGAGCCGATTTTGTGTATGTAAAAAATTGGAGTTCTTACACCGACTATGGCAAGGTTTTTTGTACGGATCCAGCGTGGATGCTAACTGCCAATTCGCTCAAACATTCCAATAACGCCAAAGTGATGCACTGCTTACCCGTAAGAAGAAACGTTGAGCTTTCTGATGAAATTTTAGATAGTCCTCAAAGTTTAGTAACAAAGCAGGCAGGCAACAGGGTATGGGCTGCACAAGCCGTATTGTCCACTATTTTATCATCAAATAAATAAGCGTGGAAAAATTATCCGTTATAAAAATAGGTGGCAACATTATAGACAACGAAGCAAATCTTGCTTCTTTCTTGACGGCATTTTCACAGATTGAAGGTCAAAAAATTTTGATTCATGGCGGCGGCAAATTGGCAACTAAAATGGCCGCCGATTTAAATATACCACAGCAAATGGTAGATGGCAGAAGAATAACGGATGCTGCTACCCTTAGAATTGTAACGATGGTATATGCTGGATACATCAATAAAAATATGGTAGCAGCACTTCAATCAAAAAATATAAATGCACTAGGTATTTGTGGTGCTGATGCTAATATTATAAAAGCGCATAAAAGAATAAACGCTACAACCGATTACGGCTTTGTAGGTGATATAGACGCGGTAGATACAGAAAAAATTATGCATTTTTTACATACCGGTTTATCACTTGTAGTGGCCCCAATAACACATGATGGTACTGGACAGTTATTAAATACCAATGCAGATACCATGGCGCAGGCCATTGCTACTGCACTCAGCAGTAAATATGAGGTATCTTTAGTATACTCCTTTGAAAGAAAAGGTGTGTTGTCAGCTATAGAGGATAGTAACAGCGTTATACCTATTATCAATCCTCAAAATTATGCGGCATTAAAAGAGAGTGGTCAAGTAAACGAAGGTATGATTCCAAAACTTGATAATGCTTTTGAAGCCTTGCAAAAAGGGGTTGGCAGGGTTATCATTGGAGACGCTCTAGACATATTGCAATTATTAGCTGGCAGTGCGGGCACAACCATTCAAAAAAATTAATTATTACTTGGAAGCAAATAAACATACATACGCATCTGCTGCAACAGCTTTATTACAAAAGCTTATTGCAACTCCTTCTTTTAGTAAGGAGGAGGACGTAACTGCGTCTATATTGTTTGATTATTTAAATGATAACGGCGTAACGCCGAATAGGCACTTCAACAATGTTTGGGCTGCTAATAAACACTTTGATCCGGTTAAACCAACGATACTTTTAAATTCTCATCACGATACCGTAAAGCCAAATGCAGGCTATACGATCGATCCGTATCATCCTATTATTAGAGATGGTAAATTATATGGACTTGGAAGTAATGATGCTGGTGCATCGCTCGTATCACTATTACATGTTTTTTTACATTACTATACATGTGAAAATCTAGCATACAACATCATTTTTGCAGGTACTGCAGAAGAAGAGATTTCAGGAAAAAATGGCATTGAATGTTTGGTACCAGAATTACCAGCTATAAATTGTGCTATTATTGGTGAACCAACAGGCATGCAATTAGCAGTCGCAGAGCGTGGATTAATGGTGCTAGATGTTGTAGTACCAGGTGTTGCAGGGCATGCGGCGAGAGGCGAAGGGCAAAATGCAATTTATAATGCACTTCCTGTGATTGATGTGTTTAAAAATTATGTTTTTCCAAAAGTATCAGATTTATTAGGTCCCGTTCAACAAACAGTGACTGTTATTGAAACGATCAATAAGGCACATAATGTAGTTCCGCCCGATTGCAAGCTAGTGGTTGATGTGCGTGTGAATGAGTATTATACATTCGATCAAATTTTAGAGGAACTTAATTTGCAGATAAACAATGCAGCGGTAAGCCTAACACCCAGAAGTATGCGTATTAAATCTTCGGGGATAGCGCTCGAACATCCGCTTGTAAAAGCTGGCATGACTATAGGTAGTAAGCCCTACGGATCTCCTACCACATCTGATAAAGCACTTGTTTCATTTCCTGCTTTAAAAATGGGTCCTGGTGAATCTGCAAGAAGTCATAGCGCAGATGAATTTGTATTTGTAGCAGAAATAGAAAATGGCATACAAAAATATATTGAATTGTTAGATCAGCTATTACTTAATAAGTAATGGCTGTATAAAAAATAGGAACGATGAAACTTTGGCAAAAAAACACAAAAGTAGCTGCAGCTGTAGAAAAATTTACGGTTGGAAACGATCCGGCATTTGATGCCATGCTCGCACCCTTTGATGTTCTTGGTTCGCTCGCACATGTGCGCATGCTTGCACAAGTTGGATTGTTGGAATCTTCAGAAGCTCAATTAATTGACGCAGCATTAAAAAATATTTATAAGCAGGTAATCACGCCTGGCTTTGCATTGCCAGCTGGTGTAGAAGACATTCATTCTTATGTAGAACTCTTATTAACAGAGCAATTGGGCGATGCAGGTAAAAAAATCCATAGCGCTAGAAGTAGAAATGATCAAGTGCTCGTTGATTTAAAATTATACCTGCGTCATGAAATCATGGAGCTCGTTGGAAGCGTTCAATCATTGTTTACATTACTTCAAACCCAAAGTGAAAAATATAAAAATCATTTGTTGCCAGGCTATACGCATTTGCAACTTGCCATGCCATCTTCATTTGGATTGTGGTTTGGCGCTTATGCCGAAAGTTTGGTAGATGACTTAATTACTTTACAAAGTGCGTACAAAGTAGTCAACAAAAATCCACTCGGATCTGCTGCTGGATATGGATCATCATTTCCAATTAGTAGAAGTGTGACTACTGTTTTATTAGGCTTTGAAAATTTAAATTACAATGTGGTATATGCTCAAATGGGTCGTGGGAAGTCAGAGCGTATCACTGCCATGGCGCTTGCAAATATTGCAGATACCCTTGCAAAAATGAGTATGGATGCATGTCTTTACCTCAATCAAAACTTTGACTTCATTTCTTTTCCAGCAGAGCTAACTACAGGATCAAGCATTATGCCGCACAAGAAAAATCCGGATGTTTTTGAACTTATCCGTTCGCATTGCAACCGCATAAAAGCGCTTCCCAACGAAGTGATGCTAATGACGACCAATTTACCTTCTGGATACCATAGAGATTTACAACTTTTAAAAGAACATTTATTTCCTGCCTTTCAAACATTAAAAGATTGTCTCGCCATGGCACAATTGATGTTTGAATCTATCGAAGTAAAAGAAACCATTTTATTAGATGAAAAGTATAAATATGCTTTTAGTGTAGAAGAAGTTAACAAGCTCGTTGTTAAAGGCGTTCCATTTAGAGACGCTTATAAACAAGTAGGAATGGCGATAGAAAATGGCAATTTTAGTTACAGTACCTCTTTAAACCATACCCACGAGGGCAGTATGGGTAATTTGTGTAATGATAAAATTGAAAAAATGATGCAAGAAGTACTTGCTGGCTTTAATTTTGCTATTGCTAGTAATGCAGTAGCTGCCCTACTAAATGACTAATTATTTATTTACATTTGATACTTAAACAACATACATGAAACGTATTCTTATTTGCCTATTACTCGCATCTTTTGGTGCCAATGCACAAGTAAAAAAAGCAACTGCTCCAAAAACAGCGGTAAAACCTGCTGCTAAGCCTGCAGTTGCAGTAAAACCAGTAAATACTTTTAAAAACAGTGCCGATAGTGCCGGTTATGCGCTCGGTGTTCGTATTGGTCAAAATTTAAAGGCACAGGGTTTTGATGCGATCAATTTACCTAATTTATACCGTGCAATAGGCGATGTGTTTAGTGGAAAAGCATCTGCACTTCCAGAAGCCGTATTGGATAAATGTATTGGTGAGTTTGTGCAAAAAGCAAACGAACAAAAGTCGGCGGGTTCTAAAAAAGCAGCAGTAGCATTTTTAGCTGCCAATGCAAAAAAGCCGGGCGTTGTAACCCTACCTTCTGGATTGCAATATGTAGTGGTTAAAGCAGGTACAGATACCACGAAACCTAAGTTAACGGATAAAGTAAAATGTCATTACCATGGTACCTTATTAGATGGTAGTATTTTTGATAGTTCAATGGATCGTGGCGAACCAGTTGTATTCCCGGTTAACGGTGTTATTAAAGGATGGCAAGAAGCTTTACAATTAATGACCGTTGGCAGCAAGTGGAAATTATATGTGCCTTCAGATTTAGCTTATGGAGATAGCTCTCCAAGTCCTTCCATTGGTCCAGGTTCACTACTTGTATTTGATGTAGAATTAATTAGTATCGAAAAAGAATAATTTTTCTTCAATAAAATTAATCCATGAATTTTTATAAGAATAGCGTTCGTGCTGGTTTTCTTTTTTTGTTTGCAATTTTGCTCATCCTACAAGCTTGCTCTCCAAATAATGTTACCATTCAAAATAATTATAAAAAGTATTTTGATGAGACTGCAACAACTGGTTCTTTTGGACTTTTTGATAATGCATCGGGTCAGTTTTATATTTACAATCTGCCACAGTTTAAAGATTCAAGTTTTACACCAGCGTCTACTTTTAAAATCGTGAATGCGTTAGTAGGACTTGAAACCGGTAAAATTGTAGATGAAAAAATGACTATCTCCATTGATAGCATGGGCCCTATTCGAATGGATACAGCCTTTAAGCTATCTGTTGTGCCCTATTTTAGAGAAGTGGCCCGACGTATAGGAAAAGATACCATGCAGCACTGGTTAGACAGTTTGCAATATGGTAATAAACGAATGGGCGCTGCTGTAGATTCTTTTTGGCTCAACAACAGTTTACTTGTTACCCCCGATGAACAGCTGGGGCTTGTAAAAAAATTGTATTTTGGACAGTTACCTTTTCAAAAGCGAACCCAAGAAATTGTAAAAAAAGTGATGTTACAAACAGTTAATACGCAATATGCAATGAGCTATAAAACAGGACTTAGTTACAAAAAAAATGGCCAAGCAATTGCCTGGGTTATAGGATGGATTGAAGAAAACAAGCACCCTTATTTTTTTGTTTTACAAATGGAGGGTGGTGCAAATGTTGACTTAAAAAAAGCAAGACTCTCTGTGCTTAATGCCATATTAAAAGAGCAAGGTTTTTTTGAAGGAAAAAGATAACCCTGCTACAAGAAAATTTATCATGCAACAATACTGTAATTCTTTAACGCAAACCAGTCGACTTAAAACTAGAGAAGTGACCATTGGTCAGCTCAAAATTGGTAATGGTCATCCTATACGGGTTCAAACCATGACCACTACCGATACGCTTGATACCATGGCTACTGTGGAGCAAACCATTAGGTGTATAGAAGCAGGAGCCGAACTTGTTCGGATTACGGCACCAAGTAAAAAAGAAGCAGAAAATTTACTGAATATAAAAAATGAATTACGCCGAAGAGGTTATGATACACCCATTGTTGCTGATATTCATTTTACACCCAATGCTGCAGAAATAGCTGCGCGCATCGTTGAAAAAGTACGTATCAATCCGGGTAATTATGTTGATAAGAAAAAATTTGAACTCATCGAATATTCTGATCAAGATTATGCCGAAGAAATAGAAAGAATTACTGAACGCTTTACGCCACTCGTTTTAATTTGTAAGGAACACGGAACGGCGATGCGTATTGGTACGAACCACGGTTCACTAAGTGACCGTATTATGAGTAGATACGGCGACACACCAATGGGTATGGTTGAAAGTGCCATGGAATTTTTACGTGTTGCGAGGGCTAATGATTACCATAACATTGTGCTTAGTATGAAAGCCAGTAATCCACAAGTAATGGTGCAGGCTTACCGCTTACTCATTCAACAAATGCAACTTGAATTCAATGAATGTTACCCACTACATTTAGGTGTAACAGAAGCGGGTGATGGTGAAGATGGACGTGTAAAAAGCGCTGCAGGTATTGGCACCTTATTAGAGGATGGAATTGGTGATACCGTTCGCGTAAGTTTAACGGAAGATCCTGAATTTGAAATCCCAGTTTGTAGAGACCTTATAAAAAGGTATGCACATCCAGCTAATAGTGCTGTTGCAGATGACAATACTTTGGGCGTGATTCCACCTGTTCAAAAACTTACCTATGATCCTTTTGTATACAAACGTAGATCTAGCGTAGCGGTATCTAATGTAGGCGGCACACAAGTGCCCATTGTTATTGCAGATTTTAGCAAGATTGAAAAAATTGAACCAGTACATTTAACCGCTATTGGTTATACCTATGATGC
>JBEDIY010000011.1:0-3554 GCA_041173245.1 Bacteroidota bacterium
AATAGCAGTAGTGGTATAATTTTGATCGAGTAAACCATCTGCATAAATTTTATGCATATAAATTTTATCGGCACCCAAATCCGTTACTAATAACTGGGTATGGTCAGGTGTTAAAACAACATTGTGTGCATGCGAAGCTTCTTGTCTTGCTTTGTGAATGCTAGATCCGTTGTAATTTATTTCTTGTGCAATGGGAAGCAGTGCTCCATTATCCTGTGTTTTAAAAACACTAACACTACCTGAAGTATAATTAGCCGTATACACGGTTTTACTTTCGGGCCTAGATACAATAAAGCAAGGGGCTGCACCTTTTATAGGTTCTTGATTTAGTTTTTGAAATTGATTGGTTGCGTCTAATTGATAAGCACTTACAAAAGAAGCGTCTTTGCCACCTTCCGTTACAGCATACATTGATTTTCCATTATTTGCTAATGTCAAATAAGAAGCATTGGCATTTTCTTTTGTATACAACAACTTAGGCTTTCCTGTTACTGCGTTAACGGCATATACTTCAATACCTGGGTTTCCTTTTTTGGTATAAGAACCCACAATGAGTTGGTGGTGGGCAGTGTCTGGCGCAAAAAAATGTAGGATGTTACTAACAATTAAAGTAGCAATCAAATTCATGGCAATCGGTTATAATTTGAATGAGAAATTAATCAAATAATGGCAAAAAAGGGGTTCTGTTCACCTATATTTTATGCACTTTCCTCGTTTTTTTATAAATTACACACAATCATTAATTAATCTATCAATGTATGAATAAGAACCTACTCATAATTACCTTGTTTGTGGCCCTATCGCTTCAATTGAAAGCCCAGGCCCCTGCTAGTTTTGATGTACTTGTTAAGGGCGGCCATGTTATTGATCCTAAAAATGGCATTGATGCTATAATGGACATTGCCATTAAGGCTGGTAAGATTTTTAAAGTTGGTAAAAGCTTACCTGCATCTGAGGCCAAGCAAGTAGTGGATGCTACCGGATTAAAAGTAGTACCTGGTATTATTGATATGCATGCGCACGTTTTTGCAGGCACGCAGCCAGATCATTATTTAAGTGATGGGTTAAGTGCGCTGATGCCGGATGGTTATACATTTAGAGTAGGTGTTACTACGGTGGTAGATTGTGGTGGTGCAGGCTGGAGAAATTTTGCAACGTTTAAAAAAAATGTGATTGATATTTCTCAAACAAGGGTGTTGTCTTTTTTAAATATTGTGGGAGAAGGTATGCGCGGCGGCAATTACGAACAGGACATTGCAGACATGAATCCAAAACTTGCAGCAAATACCGCTAAGCAATACAAAGATTATGTAGTTGGTTTTAAGTTGGCGCATTTTAACGGTGCCGATTGGACGCCTACAACACGTGCAGTAGAAGCAGGTAAAATCGCTGAACTACCTGTTATCATTGATTTTGGCGGCTCTCAACCTAATTTATCGATTCAAGAATTATTTTTCAAACACCTTCGCCCAGGTGATATTTATACCCATACCTATGCTGCATTAAATGGCGCTAGAGAAGAAATTATTGATGCCAATAATACCTTAAAACCTTTTGTGTTGGAAGCTCAAAAAAGAGGTATCATTTTTGATGTTGGTTATGGAGGTGCGAGTTTTAATTATACACAAGCGATACCTGCAATAAAAGCAGGATTGTTTCCAAATACCATTAGTACCGATTTACATACTGGTAGCATGAACAGTTCTATGAAAGATCAACTCAGTGTGATGTCTAAATTTATGAATTTAGGGATGCCTCTTTTTGAAGTGATTCGAGCAAGTACATGGAAGCCTGCACAAGTTATAAATAGAACCAATCTCGGACATTTAACAGAAGGTGCAGAGGCGGATATCGCAATATTAAATATCAGAAAAGGAAACTTTGGATTCTACGATAAAACAGGATACAAAGTAAATGGTACCGAAAAATTTGAATGCGAACTTACCATTAAAGGCGGAAAAGTGGTATACGATTTAAATGGTTTGGCAAATCCTATTTACGTAAAGTAGTAGCTGCATTTAACTTGGCTTCGGCCTCTTTTTGTAGCTGCATTTCTTTTCTTTTTAAGAGGCGTAGTCGTTGGCGTACAATGGTTACAGAGGTTTTGGATATAGAGTCTGCATTGTTGCCAAAATTTTGTCTGATATACGTAAGTATACTTGCAATATCTCTATCAGGGAGTTGTGAAAATTTAGGCATCGCTCCATGAAATGGTTGATCATTAATTTTAATGGGTCCCTCAAGTCCTTTTATTAATACGCCAATGAGGGTATCCTTATTCCCATTTACCCAATCTGTTTTTGCAATGGAAGGAAATCTAATACCATCCCCTTGTCCATTTTGTTGATGACAAACACGGCAGTTTATTTGGTATAGTTTTTCGCCACCTAATACTACTTTATCTTTTTCTAAATTATCTTTTACGATGTCCGGATTTTTTACATTGGTTCTGTTTTCTCTAGCTTTCATTTGCGCTAGATTTTTTTCAGAAAAATTTTCTTTGTTTCCTTTGTATTGAATTTTCCAAATCTTTCCTTTTTTAGAATCTGAAACATACAATGAACCGTCGGGTCCTTGTGCAAGTCCCATTGGGCGGTGCTTACTATCACTGGTATTTACAAGTGTATCTTTTCCAGTGAAACCATCAGCAAATACTTCCCATTTTTGAGGCTTACCATTTACAAATGGAACAAACGCTACAATATAACCTGCCTGCGGATATGGGGCACGAATGGTAGATCCGTGAAACGCAATAAACGCACCATTTTTATAACGTGCTGGAAACTGATCGCCAGTATAAAAAAGTAGATCGTTGGGTGCGTAATGACCCGGGAAACCTACAATGGGTGTTTCAATATTTTTATCTGTGTTTTCGAGTATGCCATTGCCACCATACTCTGGGTTCACCATGACCTTACCCTTCATTTGATCAAAATAATAATAAGGCCAACCTGCATTGGCACCCGGCTTTAATTTATAAAAAGCTTCGGAAGGTAAAACTGCGCTCTGCCATTCGTTGTAAAATTGAGGCCAGCTACTAGAAAGTCCATCTCTGCCATGGCCTACACAATACAAAGTGCTATCCTGATTGTTCCATGTCATGGCAACAAGGCTTCGTAAACCTGTTGCAACTTTAATACCGTCCTTGGTTCTAAATTGATTGAGTTTATTTTCATCAAACATCCAAACGCCTGCATTAGAATCTAAAATAGGGCAGGGCTTCATGCCTGGTGAGCCTGGCAATCTATTTTCTTCTTGGCAAGCATCGGAAGGAGCGCCAAATGGAACAAAAATATGACCCTTGCCATCAAAAGCTAGTGGCTTACCGTCATGCTCGCGTGGTTGTCCGCTATCAATTACAATAAACTCTGCCTTGCTGGAAGGTATCATTTCACCCTTCTTTAATTTATAACGGTACACCAGCATTTCTGAACTGGTATATAAGTATCCATTATGAATGCGCATGCCAGTTGCGTATGCACCTTCACTTGCGAGGGGTCCAAAATTTTTAATAATATCGGCACGACCATCATTGTTTTCGTCCCTTAATACAT
>JBEDIY010000012.1:0-8947 GCA_041173245.1 Bacteroidota bacterium
AGGCGGATTTTAAAACGCAAACCTCTACAGTGCTCATGATTGATATTTCACACTCTATGATTTTATATGGTGAAGATAGAATCACGCCCGCAAAAAAAGTAGCGATGGCGCTTTGTGAACTTATCACAAAAAAATATCCAAAAGATACCATTGATATTGTTGTGTTTGGTAATGATGCTTGGCAGGTAGAAATTAAAGACCTACCCTATTTACAAGTAGGACCCTACCATACCAATACTGTTGCTGGGCTTGAGTTAGCGATGGATATACTGCGCAAGCGTAAAACATCTAACAAGCAAATATTTATGATTACAGACGGCAAGCCTACTTGTTTAAAAATAGGTGGCCGTTATTATAAAAATAGTTTTGGACTGGACCGCAAAGTGGTAAACCGCTGTATTAATTTAGCGGCACAGTGTAAAAAATTAAAGATTCCGATTACAACATTTATGATTGCATCGGATCCATATTTGCAAAAATTTGTAGAGGAGTTTACAGAGATGAATAATGGTAAAGCCTATTTTGCGTCACTTGACAATTTGGGTAGTTTTATTTTTAATGATTTTGAGAGTGGTAAAAGAAAAACATTGTATTAATTATGAGCAAGCAAATCGATATTAAAAAAATTGTAACACTAGGTGATTTAAAAAAGTCGGGCTATAAACCAAAGTCTATTAAAGATGAAGTGCGTGATAATTTAATTGCTAGCATTCAAAAAAAGGAAAACGCTTTTGAAGGTATATTAGGTTACGAAGACACGGTAATTCCAGATGTAGAACGGGCTTTGTTAAGCCGACATAATATTTTGTTTTTAGGACTACGTGGTCAGGCAAAAACCCGAATGGCGCGTCAAATGGTGGACTTATTAGATGAATACATGCCCACAATTGCCGGATCTGAAGTAAATGATGATCCCTTACAGCCCCTTAGCCGCTTTGCTGTAGACCTAATAGCAGAACATGGCGACGAAACCCCCATTCACTGGGTGCACAAAAGCGCGCGTTACGGCGAAAAACTAGCCACACCTGATGTAAGCGTATCTGATTTAATCGGAGATATTGATCCCATCAAGGCGGCCAATTTAAAACTCAGCTTTGCCGATGAAAAAGTAATTCACTACGGGATTATTCCAAGAAGCAACCGCTGCATTTTTGTAATCAATGAACTCCCCGATTTACAGGCAAGAATTCAGGTTTCTTTATTTAATATTTTGCAAGAAGGTGATATACAAATTCGAGGATTTAAACTTCGTATGCCACTTGACATTTTATTTGTGTTTACAGCTAACCCCGAAGACTATACCAATAGAGGAAGTATTGTTACGCCATTAAAAGACCGAATAGAAAGTCAGATATTAACGCACTATCCTAAAACCATCGAGACATCGCTTGCAATCACCGAACAAGAGGCTAATATTTTGCCAGCGCAAAAAAACAAAGTGGATGTGAGTGATCTTATCAAACGACTTATTGAACAAGTTTCTTTTGAAGCCCGCACCAACGAGTTTGTAGATAAAAAAAGTGGTGTGAGTGCACGTTTAACCATCGCTGCATATGAGGCTGCAGTAAGCAGTGCAGAGCGCAGGGCCATTATTCACGGTCAAGCAAATACACAGGTATGGATTAGTGATTTATCAGGAATTATTTCGGCCATCACCGGAAAAATTGAACTTGTTTATGAGGGAGAGCAAGAAGGTCCTTACGAAGTAGCACTTAATTTATTAAACAAATCGATACGCAGCATATTTGTAACGTATTTTCCAAACCCGGATGATATAAAAAAACGCAAGGCGCCAAAAAAATCAGCTGCCAATGCACCGGAGCAAAAGCAACCCGAAAACCCGTATGCTGCCATTGCTAAATGGTTTGATGCAGGCAATCATCTCGATTTGTTTTTAGACATGAAAGATGAAGATAAAATTATTGAACTCTATAAAGTAGATGGTTTATTTGGAATCGTAAAAAAACATTTTCCGCAAGCAGGCGAAAATCAGGTTGCTCTTTTAATGGAATTTGTTTTACATGGTCTTTCATCTTACTCTATTATTAGTAAAAAAATGATTGATGGGAAAATTGAATTCAATGATATGATGGGAAGTATGATAAACCTAGGTGATATGGGAATGGACGAAGATGGGTTCAATGATTATGCGTAAATTGTGTGAAGCAACCAATAATTTGATAGTAACTTTAAAGTATATGTATATGCGTATTCAATTTCCTAAAACGTATCTATTAAGTTTTTTAGTGGGTTGTTTATTTTGCGCGCAACCTGTAGCTGCACAATCCGATTCGTTGTTACAACAATTAATCAGTGCAAATACTATAGACTCAAGTTTAATACAGCCACCTTCAAAAATGCTTTTTACCCAGCGTGCTTTGTGGGGTACCAATGGGATCTTAAAAAACAGGTATAGCGGTAATGATTTAGTTGCAAATAGAAAAACAGATCTTAAAATTCGCCGAACTATGTTACAGCTTCACCAAATTGGCGGATTTGTAACAATTGGTGGTATGCTTGCACAAGGCATAATTGGAAGTCAATTGTATAAAGGTGATTACAAAGTAAAAGACCTCCACGAAAATGTAGGAATGGCCGTAAACTTAACCTATGGATTTACTGCATTAAACGGGCTTTTTGCTCCACCATCAGCTTTTAGCAGGGATAAAAAAATTACTTCTATACGTTTGCACAAATGGCTTGCAGTGTTGCATTTATCTGGTATGATTGCAACCAATATACTGGGTACCCAAATAGAAAACAACGTTTCTTTAAAACCATATCACCGCGCAGCTGCGTATGTTAGTTTTGCAAGTTTGGCAACAGCGCTTGTTGTCATTAAATTTTAAATTATGCTACACTATATTCTTTTAAATCTTTTGATGTCTGTATTTTTTCAGGCACCTATTTACGACGTTTCAAGCTCTAGTATTACATATACGATGAAGCATAAATTGCATGCTTGGGATGGAACTAGCAAACAAGTAAATGTGGCAAGCAAGTGGAACGGAGATAAACTGGAACAAATTTCTGTGTTGGCAAAAGTGAGCAGTTTTAATAGTGGCCTATCAAGTAGAGATAGCCATATGATTGAGGTATTAGATGCACTAACCATTCCTAACATTACGTTTAGTAGTACTAATATTAAATACAACGGAACAGAATTACTTACTACAGGTAAATTACAATTCCACGGCGTTACCAAAGAAATTCAATTTGTTGCTAAGGCTAAAAAAGAAAACAACCAGTGGTTCTACGAAGGAGAATTTCCAGTACTCCTAGAATCGTACAATGTAAAAAGACCTAGTTTACTTTTTGTAAAAGCAGATGATTTGATAAAAATCAAATTTGCACTAGTTTTTAAAGACAAATAAGTGAGCATACCTACCCAAGCCGTTTTTATTTTTCCGCATCAGCTTTTTAAAAGATCGGAAATGCTAGATAAAGACAAGAAGCACTTTTTAATAGAAGAGCATCTGTTTTTTACACAATATCCTTTTCATAAAGAAAAACTTGTGTTGCATAGAGCTTCTATGAAAGCCTATGAGCAGTATCTTTTACAAGAAGGCTATCAGGTCCAGTACATTGAAAGCACAGATACGCTCCATGATTGCAGAATACTCATTGATCATTTAGCAAAAGAAAAATATGCAGTAATTTATATGGTTGACCCTGTAGATTATTTGCTAATGAGACGAATAAAAAAGGCTTGTGCATCTAACAATATAGCGCTGCAGGTTTCAGATAGTCCAGGTTTTTTAAACACCCTTACTGACACACAAGATTATTTTGCCTCTAAAAAGAAATATTTTCAAACCGATTTCTATACCGCCCAAAGAAAGCAACGAAAATTGTTACTTACGGCAGATGGTAAACCAGAAGGCGGTAAGTGGACTTTTGATGCAGAGAACCGCGCTAAATTTCCTAAAAAAGAAATAATACCTGAACTTCCAGTGAGTGCCGCTAATGATTTTGTAAGTGAAGCGGAGCAGTATGTTCAAAAAAACTTTCCCAATAATTATGGAGCTATAGGTAAGCATCATTTATTTGCTATTGATTTTATAGGATCCGAAAAATGGCTTGAAACCTTTTTGTCAGAACGTTTTGAAAAATTTGGTATCTATGAAGATGCTATTGTACAAAAAGAATCTGTTTTGTACCATTCTGTTTTATCTCCTATGTTGAATATAGGCCTTCTTACACCCCAGGAAATTATAGATGCAGCAATACGTGTAGGCACTTCAAATAATATTCCGCTCAATTCATTGGAAGGATTTATTAGACAAATTGTTGGTTGGCGTGAATTTATTAGGCTAGTGTATGAGCGTGAAGGAACAAAACAACGAACCACCAATTACTGGCAGTTTAAAAGAAAAATACCCAAAACATTTTGGACCGGTGACACCGGAATAGCACCCATCGACATTACCATAAAAAAGATTTTGAAAACAGGCTATGCGCATCATATTGAAAGGCTGATGGTACTTGGTAATTTTATGTTATTGTGTGAATTTGATCCGGACGAAGTGCACAAGTGGTTTATGGAAATGTTTATTGATGCATACGACTGGGTGATGGTTCCAAACGTGTATGGTATGACACAGTTTGCAGACGGTGGACTCATGACCACTAAACCTTACATTAGTGGCAGTAATTATTTATCAAAAATGAGTGATTACGAAAAGGGAACATGGCAACCTATTTGGGATGGTTTATTTTGGCGGTTCATGCATGTGCACCGTGATTTCTTTTTACAAAATCCAAGAATTGGCATGCTCGTTAAAACATTTGATAAAATGTCGGATGAAAAAAGAAATACACACATACAGGCAGCAGACAATTATTTACAATCATTAGACAAGCAGTAATACATGACTACCACTCTCTCATCGATTCAGATAATGGAAATGGAGCAGCGAAAAAGAGCGCAGTTTATCAATAGCATTAGTGGATTTAGAAGCGTTGCGCTCATTGGTTCTATCGATACACAGGGACAAACTAATTTAGCCATATTTAGTTCTATTGTACATATTGGATCTAATCCGCCGCTACTTAGTTTTATCATGCGACCTGATTCGGTAGAGCGTCATACGCTAACTAATATTATGGATACTGGTTGTTACACCATTAACCATATTAATAGTAGTATGTATGAGCAGGCGCATCAAACCTCGGCACGTTATCCTAAAACGGTGTCGGAATTTGATGCAACCCAGTTAACGCCCATATTTAAAGAAGGTTTTGTTGCCCCCTTTGTAAAAGAAAGCCAGATTCAAATAGGCATGGAATTTAAAGAACGTGTTTCTATTAATATCAATCAAACAAGCATGATTATTGGTGAAATAAAATGGATTCATTATCCGGATGATTGTTTATCGGAAGACGGATTTTTAGATATCGAAAAAGCGGGAACCATTACTAGTGCAGGATTGGATAGTTATCATTCAACCCAGGTACTTCAAAGACTCGAATATGCAAAGCCTTAATGATCTAGATATGTTTCCTACTACTTATGATTCAATTGTCGAGCGCATCAATAATATCAATCCGATAAAGTATGCGAAAACTAGAAATTTTATTAATGGGGATGTAACCTATTTGTCGCCGTATTTATCCAGGGGCGTTATTAGTGTCCAGCAAATAAAAGAATCTGTTTTACAAAAAGGATTTAAACCCTATGAGATTGAAAAATTTTTACAAGAACTCGCTTGGCGCGAATATTACCAGCGGGTGTGGCAAGTAAAAAAAGAATTGATATTTTCTGATTTAAAACAACCGCAACCAGATTCTATACACGATCAAATGCCTGCCGCCGTTGTTAATGCATCAACGGGTATTGAATCAATCGATGCGCACATCAATACCTTTTACAAAACAGGATACTTGCATAACCATATTAGAATGTACCTCGCATCAATCGTGTGTAACAATGCAAAAGCACACTGGTTAGCGCCTTCAACATGGATGTACTATCATTTATTAGATGGTGACCTGGCCAGTAATAGTTGTAGTTGGCAGTGGGTAGCGGGGAGCTTTTCTTCAAAAAAATATTACTGCAACCAAGAAAATATTAATAAATACACGTTTACTAATCAGCAAGACACTTTTTTAGACTATAGTTACGAGCATATTGCTACAATGACTGTGCCTAAAGCATTAGAGGCTACTAGTAGTCTATCATTTGTTACTAATTTGCCACAAACAGCCGTTCCAAAACTTGATACTACTAAGCAAACACTATTGTATAATAGTTATAATCTAGATCCACTTTGGCGGGCAAACGAACATGTAAATCGTGTAGTGATGTTAGAGCCTTCACATTTTAATAAATATCCAGTTAGTGATAATGTGATCCAATTTATTATGGCACTTTCAAAAAATATTTCGGGTATTGAAGTTTATGCAGGTGAAGTAGACGCATTAGTGCGTCAATATGAAAACGGGGATCTCACTTTTTCAAATGCATTTATCTCAAAAGAACACCCTGCCTTTGAATATTACCCGGGTATAAAAGATAGTAGAGAATGGATGTTTCCAAATACCGAAGGGTATTATCCTTCTTTTTTTAGCTTTTGGAAGAAAGGTACGAGTGCAAAGGGGAAAATTTAATTTGAAGCTATTAAATGAATTAACAATTTTTTTTCTTGCTCCTTAATTCATTTAAAACTTCTTGGTAAACTTCTTCAATAGACAATTCGGCTTCTGCCAATTGAGTTAAATCTTCTTCTTGTCCCTTATTTGCTTCAATTTCGTATAATTCTTCATGTCCAAATTGAGGGGAAAGCTGGTTAGGGTTTTTTCCGTACTTTATTGGTTCAATAACGGAAACTAGTTGGCTTTTTTTTGTCTGATACGTTTGGCGCATATCGTAGTATTTGTAATAAAATTATGTAGGATATGTTATCTTATTGTAAACAAACTGTTTTCTTATTGTTAATTTACAATTCTATCAGCACAGCAACTACTCGCAAAGGCTTCTGGTTTTACTTTAATATTGAATCCCATCCCAAGAATATATCCCATACTTTCTTTTAAGGCGTCATTACTTTTAAACTGCGGATTGGTATTGATATCGGCATGAATTTCCATTTCTACATGGTTTTCTATAAAAAGATCACAAAGTTCATAAGCGACTTCAATGCTTTTTGCCACCTCTAAAAGCATACGTTCTTTGATATGGTATTTTGTGGTTGTTTTTTCGTTATGGAAATACATAAAACCACCTCGGTGTTCTCTTAAAAAAACAATAACTGTTGCAAATTCAGTTGTATTGGCTTTTACCTGACTGTCAGTGCCAATACAAACTTTTAATTTAGTATTATTTTTTGCTTCTTCTATCAGCACATCTTTTACAGCTTCTTTAATGGGAAGGAGTAGGATTTCGCCGTTTAATTTTCGCCAGATCATAGTGTAATTAATACTTGTAATCTATTCAACTTGTATTTAATTTATTGTGTATGTAGGTTATTTAATTATTAATTCATCAATATCATATCATCTTTGGTTATAGCATAAAACAGGAGTAAATTTATCCTATGAAAAATTCAATTATTTTTATTTTGGGTCTATTTTGTATCCAACTCCACGCACAAGAAGTTACGCCTAGTCGCGCGCATTCTCACAACGATTATTTACAGCAATCGCCTTTTCATTTAGCCTATAATGAGATGTTTGGCTCAATAGAAGCTGATATTCATTTGGTTAACAATAAAATTTTAGTTGGCCATGATGCCAAAGATTTAGACAGCGCTAGAACCCTTGAAAAATTGTACTTAGAAACAATGGTTGCTTATAATTTGCAAAATAGAAAATTACAATTGTTAATTGATATCAAAACTGAGGCAATTTCTACTATTGATCGGTTGGTACAAGTACTTAAAAAATATCCTTCCATTATACAAAATAAAAACATAAAAATAGTTTTGTCTGGAAACGCGCCTCCGGATTCTACATTTAAAAATTATCCAGATTTTATATGGTTTGATGGAAGGCTCAACAAAAATTATACAACAGCTCAGTTATCAAAAATTGCATTAATAAGTGAAGACTATAATAAAATAACAGGGTGGAAATTAAAATGGCCCTTAGATAGTTTGATGGAAGAAAAAATCAAGCAAACCGTTTCAAGTGTTCACGCCCTTGGTAAACCCATTCGGTTTTGGGCAACTCCTGATAATGCTAAAGCTTGGGAAAAATTAATAGAATGGAAGGTCGATTATATCAATACAGATAAAATTAATGAATTAGCAGATTACCTTATCACAAGAAATAAAAATGTTCGCGAGCTACCCTATAATAGGGTTATAAAATCTGCAGGAACGGTGCTACGTTATGGCAAAGAAAATTTAGAAAATCATGCGATGGATATTGCCAACTTAAAGGATACCAATTTGGTGGTTGTGCAAGAGCGATATGGATTTTTCATAGTAGACATTACAAAAAAAGTTATTGTAGATTCTTTTAGATTTCAGGATTATCCTAGTTACAGTAAATTAATGAGTGTTTATAGTGGGATTACAACAGCAATTATCGATCAAAAAGAATATATATTATTTGGTGCAGCAGGCGGAGACCGCTCTTGTATTATGATTGTAGAGTGGCAGCCGGGAAATAAAAAAATCGAACAGATTCCAATACTTAAAAAAGCACCTGCCTCCAATGCCTTACCCAATCAGGTTTTGGTCGCCAAAGAAGGACAAGATTATTTTATTTACACCGTTTTGAATGGTAATAATGAAATTGTAAAAATAAATTTTAAAACAAAATCTATTGTTTGGCAACAACCCACTGGCGTTGCTCCATATGGGCTAGCTATTGCAAAGAATAAAATATTTGTGTCTAATTGGGCAGGAAGTAAAGTAACAGATTCATTACGCTCAACAGCGGGTGTTCCTTGGGGGTTAGCCTATACGGATTCTTTAACTGGCGCAACAAAAAGTGGAACCGT
>JBEDIY010000013.1:0-4518 GCA_041173245.1 Bacteroidota bacterium
CCTGTACTTGCATTTTGCCAATTGTATAGCTGGCTTTTATATTGATGGTATACCAACTTGGAGCGTATGGATTGCCGGCATTGTCTATCGCATAAATAGCTGTTTTTGCTTTTTCACTTGGTGCCAAATTTGCACTATTTATTTGACCATTAAATTGTGTGTTAAATTCAATTGTAAATTCTTTTTTTTGCCATTGAACAGCACTGCTACCAAATAAAGGGGGTGCATGTCTGAGTGGTACTTGTTCATTTTTTATATCATCCGTTTCATGGCCGTCTATCCAGTTTAATTTTGATTGCCATTTTGTGTGCTTATTTAAAAAAAGTTCCCACCCAAATTGTATGCCCCAAACTTTTGCATTTGCAATATTTTGAATGGCGTTAACGCGGCTTTTTGTTCCATCAAATAAAATAGAGTCTTGCCCATTAAATGTAAAAGGCCTGTTGGTTAATGCGTGGCGTAGTGAAGTAGTGAAAATTGAAATATAGTAATTTATTTTTTCTGGATGATTATACTGCACGCCTATCTCATAATTCCAAGCATATTCTGAGCGTAAATTTGTATTAGGAACTACCACATTCCCAGGTGCCGATTCAAATACTTTTCCAATGTCATCTATGTTGGGCATTCTAAATCCCGTGGAGATCAGTGCATTGAGTTGTAAACGTTCACTTGTTTTGTACACCACGCCTATATTTCCTGTAACACTGCTATTTTGTAGATTGGACCGGGTAAAAGGAAATTTAAAAAAAGTGGTATCAAAACTTGCTTTGGTTTGACCAGTGTTATAGCGCAATCCGCCCGAAAAATTGAATTGATCGTTGATTTCTTTTTTATAGCTTGAATATACTGCAAAGGAGTTCCAGCTAGCACCATCTGGATAGCGTGTTGCAACCCTTGTTTGGTTGCCGTTGGTAATATTTAAATTTGTTGCTGCTGAACCTACCGTATTACCTATCCATTCTGCACCATAAAAAATTTCTTCTTTATCGGTTAGTGATTTGGTAAAGTCTAGATTTACCGAACTCGCACCTACATTTTCGGTTTGTGTTCTTTGGTTGTTGTTATTTCGTCTGCGGTCTATTCTGCTTTCTTGGTATTGTTGATAAGCAACTACAATTTTTGCTTCGTTGTAGAGGGTTGTATTTTTTTTATGTTGAATGTGTACATTTTGCATCGTCCAAAATTGTGGACCATAATTCCACTCTGCAAATCGTAAATTACCTGACGCGTATTCAATAAGTCTATCGTAGCGAGGTATATTTCCAGTTTTTGAATAATGATATCCGTATTGTATATCCCAGTGTTCACTTGGTTTATACCTTAGTTTAGTGAGTAGGTTGTTTTGATGGTAACCCGTATTTTTTTGAATGTGTGGGTTTGTATTTTGTACTACTATATCTTGGTTATTCATACGCTCGATATATTCTTTTCGCAAATAATTATCTTGACCGCCATTTTTACCCATTTGTAAATCATCAAAATTACTGGTTGTAAAACTGGTGAGAAAGGATAATTTTTTTCCAGCAATATTTACATTAGCGTGACCCGTTTTTTCATGATTCGCAGATGCATACCTTACAAGTGCATCACCTAATACGATTGTTTTATTATTAGCTGCTAGTTTGGGTTCCAGCGTATGAAAATCCATAACGCCACCAATGGCATCACTGCCATACATTAATGAGCCTGGACCAAAAATTACTTCTGCATCTTGGAGCGCTAAAGGATCAAAGGAAATTATATTTTGCAAATTGCCACTTCTGTAAATGGCATTGTTCATTCTAACACCATCCACCACAATTAACACACGGTTGGTTGCAAAGCCTCTAATCATAGGGCTACCTCCACCCATTTGACTTTTTTGTACAAACACCTCTCCGGTTAGCTCAATAGCATCGGCCATGGTTTGCGGATTTTGTAAACGCTGCTCTTTAAAATTAAATTTTGTAATGCGGTTGGGGACTTCGTTTATTTTTCTTTCCCAACGGTTGTAATAAACACTAACAGGATTTAAATTATTTGTTTTACTTGTTGTGTCTTTACTGATTTGTCCAAATAAAAATGAGATAGGGATAAAAAATAAAATGCCCGCTGCTATAATTTTCTTTTTACGCTTCAAATACTTATTTTTTAAGCCTTATTGCTTTTATTTTTTAATTTTTCATATTCTTTTTCAATTAAAGAATCGTTGTCTCGATAGTATGCATCGATATATTCAAAAACAAATGCGATACCAAGCCCCAAAGTAGGCCATTTGGGCCATGCATAAATCATGTTTTTACCAAACGCAAAATCATTATTACTGAGCCAAATAATCCATAAGAAAACAACAATTGTTAAATACACTAGGCCATTACGTTTTGTGTTGGCTCGTTTTTTAGCCAATTTCCATAGTTGCTCATCTCTTTGTTCCATACCAATAAGTTTATACAAAAATAGGGTTTATGAATTATAATTCATAAACCCTATTTATTAGTGTATGGAGCCTTATTATACCTAAATATTAGTATGATTACAGGATGGAATATGAATAGTTTTAATACTTTTTGTCGGTTAAGGTTAGCATAAAACTAATTAGGTCATTTTTTTCTTTTGGTGTTAATTGTAAATTATCAAAAGGTAATGTTTGGTATGCCAAATTCATACCTATTCCATTACCACCACCTAATTCATAAAATTTAATTACCTCTTCAAGTTTATCATAAACGCCATTGTGCATGTATGGCGCGGTTTTTTCAATATTTCTTATAGTAGGTGTTTTGAATGAATATTTTAATGGCTCTAGTTGATTTAAATTATATCTACCTAAATCTTCATCCACAACAGCATTTTTCCAAATATTTGTTTTAGGAACTCCAATTACCTCAGATTCTGTATTGTTAAACCATGGTGGAATCGTGCCATTATATACTGGTATAAAATGGCAAGTAGCACATTTTGCTTTTCCAGTAAATACATTAAAGCCATTACTTTCCGACTCACTCAATGTAGTTTCTCCTCTAAAATATTCATCAATTTTTGAATTAAATGGCATTAAGCTTCTTACATAAACGGCAATAGCATTTCTTATCTCGTAAGGCGTTATTTCTTTTTTGGTAGGGTAAGCTTTGGTAAAAAGGTTTGAAAGCGTTGGGTTGGCCAAAATCTTCTTTTTTATTTGCTTTGGAGTTAAATCAAATTCATCTGGATTTTTCATAACACTCTCAATCTGGTTTTCTAAATCCTGCGAACGCAGGTCATAAAAAAATGATTTTTGAAAAGCAGCATACAAAATTGTTGGCGAATTTCGTTGTACACTATTATTATGAATATTAGTGACTGAAGTTACTTTACCATCGGTAAAAGCCTTACTAGCTATGTGACAGCTAGCACAACTAATGTTGTTATTTTTTGAGAGACTGGCATCATTAAATAGTATCTTACCTAATTCTTTTTTCTCATTGGTAGAAGCTGTCTCGGAAAATGGTGAAAATGCATCAGGATTTAGTTTTTTTCCTTGCATTAAGTTTGATAAAGTACCATAAAATACTTTGTTTTTATTGATATCTGGCATGTTCGCTAGATCAGATGTAAAATCTTTTTCAATGCAAACGCTGATAGGCATTAAATGATTCTTAATAAATTCTAGCCTATTAAATTCATTGAAATTATTATTTTTTTGTGCATAGACTATTGCATTTTTGAATAGAGAAGTTAGTTGTTGGTTAACTTTTTTCCCCTTTATATTGCAATACAATAAATACCATTCGTTTATGCCGTCTAGTGTAAATGCAGCTTCCTCAATTGACTCAAAAGCTATAGGAGAATCAAATCCTGTAATTCCTAATGCTGCAATTCTGATAATTTGGTGTTGGATTAATTCATAAAAGTGATGCTCCTGTATGGGCATTTCTTTCATTGTATTTTTTATGAATAAAAGATCTGTTGTTAGAATTTTAGTTTGTTTTTTTAAGTCTAATAGGTCTACCGTATCGGAATAAATGATTTCTTCAATCACTTGAAAGCCAGACGGGTCGTTAATCATGTTATCGTCTGTTTTAATTTCTGGTAACGCGGGACCATTAATTCTTCGAGTTAACCCCTGAAAATAATACTCTACAAATGGTTCAACTTTTTTGTAGTTTTTTCTACTAGATGAAAACAATTCTTGTAATTTATCTTTTTCAACCAACCTATCACTGCTTTTTAGTAATGCTATGATCGTATCAATATTGTTTTCTAATGAAAGTAATGCAGCTTTATCAAAGCTTTCTTGCTTCATATTTAAACATGCAATAAAAAATACTAAACTTAAAATATAGACAACTACTTTTTTCATTTTTATACTGATTGTAGGTATATATTAAAATAAAAAAACCATCCATCTAATTGGATGGATGGTTTTTTTATTTCTTAAAAATTTATCTAGGAACGTTCGTGATAAGTAGCGTTTGACCACCACTCTTGTATGACTGAACCGAAACCGCTTTACTAGGATTTAAGAATTTATCTCCATCAACCCAAGTGTGTGCATGG
>JBEDIY010000014.1:5000-13963 GCA_041173245.1 Bacteroidota bacterium
GGGAGCTCCAAAGCCATAGCCTGCAAGGTTTCCAGCGGTACAGGAAATGGAAAATGCCAGGCTTTGTCAATTAAAAAAGGATCTTTTTTAGTAGTCACCGTATACGTGTAGGTTCTGGCCAGCGCATCAAAACGGGCATGGGCTTCTGCTCCTACTACGTACACCGCATGCACAACAACCGTTGGTGGCAAAATGGAATTGAGGCTATATATATGTTTGCCCGTTATAGTTTGTTCCGTATCGAAATGAAAGAAATTTTGCCTGGCGTGTACCCCTGAATCGGTGCGGGAAGACCCCGTAAGTGAGCAGGTTTCCTTTAAAACCATATCAAGTGCACTCGTCACCACAGACTGGACCGTTTCCTGCCCGTCCTGTATTTGGAATCCACAAAAGGTAGTTCCCTCATACCCCACTTCTATAAAATACCTTGGCATCTAAATATGATTGATTGCCTCAAAACTACTTCTTTCTATAAGAAAGTTAAAATCTGCCGCTCATAATAATTGCAGTGCATACAATTGAATGGCTCTATTATCTTTATGGCCTTAATTAAAATTTATGAAAAAAATAGGAATGATGGTCTGCTTGGCCTTTGTACTTGCCCTACAGGTAGGCGCGCAAACCAAGCCAGTGTATCAGGCAGTAGCCACCAAAACAAATGACCTAGTGCACACAGAACTAGATGCCAGTTTTGATTTTTCTAATGCCACACTTATTGGTAAAGTAAAACTTACACTCCATCCGCACCACTACCCTACAAATAGTTTGGTACTTGATGCAAAAGGAATGGACGTTAAAGAAGTAGCTGTTGTAAAAAACGGAAAAAATACTTCAGTTAAGTTTACAAACGATGGCATGACGCTAACCGTAGCGCTAGATAAAAGCTATGTAAAAAACGAAAACTACACGATCTATATTAGTTACGTTGCAAAGCCAAATGAGTACAAAGGCACTGGTAGCGCAGCTATCACAGATGCTAAAGGTTTATACTTTATCAATCCAACGGGTACCGACAAAAACAAGCCTACACAGGTTTGGACCCAAGGTGAAACAGAAGGAACATCGGTATGGGTTCCTACCATTGATAAGCCCAATCAAAAATCGACGCAAACATTTAGATTAAAAGTGCCTGCTAAATTTGTGAGTTTATCCAATGGTTTATTGACAAGTCAAGTTAAAAATAACGATGGTACTAGAACAGATACTTGGGAAATGAAACAACCGCATGCGCCTTATTTATTTTTTATAGGCATGGGTGATTATGCCGTTGTAAAAGACAGTTACAAAGGAAAAGAAGTAAGCTATTATGTAGAAAAAGAATATGAAAAAGTAGCACGCAAGATATTTGGTGAAACACCCGCTATGATGGACTTTTTCTCTAAAAAACTAGGTGTAGAATATCCTTGGGCTAAATATGCACAAATGACTGCGCGTGATTACGTAAGCGGTGCGATGGAAAATACCACAGCTACCCTTCACCAAGAAAGTGCCCAACAAGACGCACGTGAGTTAATGGATGGTAATAGTTGGGAGTCTACCATTGCGCACGAATTATTTCATCAGTGGTTTGGCGATTATGTAACTGCAGAAAGTTGGAGTAATTTAACCGTTAATGAAAGCTTTGCCAATTATAGCCAACTATTATGGTGGGAGCACAAACTAGGTAAAGACGAAGCCTTATTTGAACACTACAATGAAATGCAAGGTTACTTATTTAGTGGCTCGCAAAACAAAGACCTAGTGCGTTTCAATTACAATGACAAAGAAGATATGTTTGACGCAGTTAGCTATAATAAAGGCGGACGCATTTTACACATGCTGCGTAATTATATTGGAGATGATGCTTTTTTTACAGCACTCCATACATATTTAAGCGCCAATAAATTTGGTAACGGAAGTGCGCATAAATTAAGAATGGCTTTTGAAGAAGTATCTGGAAAAGACCTTAACTGGTATTTTAACCAGTGGTATTTTGGTAGCGGACATCCTAAATTAGAAATTAGTTACGCTTACAATGAAGCTACGCATACTGCTTCTGCTATTGTTGCACAAACACAAAAGGGTGATAAATTATTTAAGCTTCCAATGAACATTGACGTTTGGAACGGTGATACAAAAACACGCCATATGGTATGGGCCGAAAATAAAGTAGACACTTTTAATTTTACCGTACCAAGCAAGCCAGATAATATCAATGTAGACGCTGATAAAATTTTATTGGCAGAAAAAAAGGATACCAAAACGCTTGAAGCTTATGTGCACCAGTACTTTCATGGGGGCAACTTTTTAGACAGAAGAGAAGCGGTAAATTTTATGTTTGATATTGATAATGCAAAAAGTGAAATCGGTAACAAAGTTTTAATAGCTGCATTATCAGATACTTCTTTCAGAATTAGAACACTTGCATTAAGTGCATTTAGTAGACTAGCATCCAATGCAACTGCTATTAATAAAGCCGTTGAAATGGCTAAAAGGGATCCTTCACGCCTTGCAAGAGCTGCTGCGATTGATTATTTAGACATGCAGCACAATGAAATACTCACAGATTTATTTACAACTGCTTGTTATGATTCTAGCTATAGCGTTGCTGGATCTGCATTAAGAGCCCTTACAGATATTGATAGTGCAGCTGGTAAAAAAATGACTGTGTTACTTAATAAGCAACCGTCTAAAGGACGATTAAACGCTACACTGATAGAAAATAGTATCCGTTTTGGTGATGCGAGTTCATATGATTTTATCATGAGCAGCTTTAATAAGATGGGCTTAACTATGGAAAAAATTCAGATGACAAATCAAATTGCTTTCTTTTTAGGCAAAACAAATGATGTGGTAAAAATTAAAGAAGGCGTTGATGCGATTGTAGACTTCAGAGAATCTATCCCAGAAGCTTATAAGCCGCAGATCTCTCCAATGATTAACAAAGGACTTACCGTGCTTGTAACGAGCTTAGAAAAGGCCGGAAATAAAGAAGCGGCTAATTTTGTAACTACAAAACTACCCGCTCCAAAAAAATAAAATATAGGGTCAAGTGTGGTACCTTATTACATAGGTACTACACTTGATTTTGTTGTTACTTTTAAATCGATAGGTGCATCCTGCCCCATTACATTCATCGTTCCTTTTAGGCCACCAGTGCCAGTTTCGGATTTTAACATCCCTGTTTTAGCATCGTAAATACGCTTTAATTTAATAGTTCCTTGCGTATTTTGCTTGATTTCCATGCCATTTTGATTCATAGAGCTTGTAATTTTTGCATTGGTTAAAACATTTACGCTAATATCTGTAGCGGTAACCTCTGCAATTACAAATAAAGACTCAGTAGAAGCATCTGGCTTATTATCAACCACACTCCACTGATGCGCCGGCTTAATAGAAGCAGCAGGAAGGGTTAAAAAATATTTTGCTTGATCGGAAGTACCATTGCTTTGCGTTAGCAACGTATTTAAAAGATCGGAGCCAGTTGCACTTGCTGTATTTACTACTTTGTTATTTTCGATGGTGTAGTCTATTTGCTTATTAAGCACTTTTAACTGCTCGGCTACCATTGGATTAGATTTTAAACTTGCATCGTCTGAATCAAAACTTTGCTCATTACCCATGGCACTTACAGAACTCGCAATTCTAGTGATTGAAGTAGACAATAGATAACTATTGCCAGACACCGATTTAAGCTCAAAATTTTGGTATAATTTATTGCCGTTTGAAAGTTCAATATCTTGACCCATCATAGACATGCTGGTGATATTGTTTGATTCTGTTACTACTTTAAATTTTGTTCCTGCAGGCAGTTTTGGTGCTTGCGCATTTGTTGTAAACGCTGCAGCAATGATTGCGGCAACTAAGATTGTTTTTTTCATGTGATTATTTTTAACTGAGTTTACTTGAATGAGTTGTTGACGGCATTTGATTACCAATCGCCGCCTGCGCCACCGCCGCCACTACTTCCGCCGCCAAATCCACCAAAGCCGCCACCTCCACTATCACCAAATCCACCACCATGGCTTCTTCCGCCACCAAGTAGGGACCCGAGTAACATACCGGTAGCAATATCTGAATATCCGCCACGCGACATAGAACCTCCGCCACCTCTACCGCCGCCTTTTACAACGAAAATTAAAATAAAGAGTAGCATGCCTAAAAAAGTAACGAGTGGTTTGCCTTTTGATTTTGCTTTTTTCTCTTTTTTAACTTTGTATTCGCCAACGGCTGCTTTGCTGAGTGCATTAATGGCATCGTCTAAGCCTCTATAATAATTTTGTTCTCTAAAAGCAGGAACAATTTCGTTGTTGTAGATAGAGGATGCGGTTATGTCAGGTATGGCGCCTTCTAGACCGTAGCCAACCTCAATACGTACTTTGCGGTCGTTAATAGCTGCAATAATTAGAACACCATTATTAGTGCCTTTATGCCCAATACCCCACTCTCTAAATAATTTATTAGCGTACTCTTCGATGGGGTAACCATCCAGTGTAGGAATTAATACAACGGCAATTTGATTGGAACTGCTATCGTCGAGCGCTACTAATTTTTGCTCGAGTATTTCGCGCTGCTCTGGCGATAAAACACCCGCCACATCATTGACTAATTTTGGCGGATTAGGACGCGGCAAAATATTTTGCGCAAAAACGATTTGCGCAAAACAAGCGAACAATAAAAGCGTGATTAATTTTTTCATGTGCAGATAGCCTGGCAATTATCCAAAAACAATGTTATCGGATAGTTCGTTTTTATCGGTTGCAGCATCATAGGGGAAATGCTGCTTGAGCGCTTCCCCTATTGCTGTAATCATATTTGCTAAACCTTCGGCGTAATGAGACTGCTTATAGGCTGCTAACATTTTTTGTACTTCGGCCTCCCAAAAAGCAGAGCCTACTTTGTCATGAATACCTGCATCTCCAAAAACAGCGAGTTGTCTGTCTTTGATGGCCACATATATCAGTACCGCATTTTTAGCATCGGTATTTTGCATACCCATTTTATAAAACATTTCCTGTGCACGGTGAACGGGGTTCATGAATCTACATTTGTTTTCGATGTAAATACGAACCTCCCCACTAGTGCGCATTTCTGCGTTTTTAATGGCTTCTACAATACGGGCCTGTTCTGGCTCCGTAAAATAGGACTGTGGCTTTTTAGAAAATAGGTTAAACATGAAGCTTATTGTTCTTATAATTAGAATTTAACTTCTGGTGCTTTTTCTGAACCAGCTTCTGCCTTAAATCCTTCTTTGGTTTTAAAGCCAAACATGCCCGCAAAAATATTGTTAGGGAATGTACGTGCTTTAACGTTGTAAGCAGCTACTGCATCATTGAAATCGTTACGCGCAACTTTGATACGGTTTTCGGTACCTTCTAATTGCGTTTGTAAACCTCTAAAAGCATCGTTGGCACGAAGGTTTGGATAGTTTTCTGTAACCATTAACAACTTACCCAACGCTTGTGATAATTGACCTTGCGCTGCTTGGTATTGTTGAATTTTTTCTGGAGATAAATCGTTGGCATCTAATTTTACTTGTGTAGCACTTGCTCTTGCGCTAATTACATTTTGTAAAGTTGTTTGCTCAAAATTAGCTTCGCCTTTTACGGTGTTTACTAAGTTTGGAATAAGATCGGAACGACGCTGATAATCACTCTCTACATTCGCCCATTTGTTTTTTACTGTTTCATCTAGTTTTACCAATCCGTTATAACCGTTACAACCGCATCCACCTAATAATAATACAAGGGCAGCAATGACAATAAGGGTTAAATTTTTTGTACTCATTTTGTTTGATTTTTTATTTTATATAGCAAAGTAAGCAAATAGTATGCCACCCCAAATATTTGGGCTTGCCGTTTATCACAATTTAACAGAAATTAAGGATGCTATGCGGTTATGGCAGCAATTCCGGGTAAAACCTTGCCTTCAAAGTACTCAAGCATGGCACCACCACCGGTAGATACGTAGCTTACCTTGTCTGTAAAGCCAAAGATGTTAACGGCTGCAACACTGTCACCCCCACCAACTAATGAAAATGCGCCTTTAGCGGTAGCAGCTGCAACAGCCTCTGCAATAGCTTTGGTCCCCGCTTGGTAATTTTCCATTTCAAAAACACCCATGGGACCGTTCCATAAAATGGTTTTACTGCTTTCAATTACGGCTGCAAATTTGGCACGTGTAGCTTCGCCAATGTCGAGGCCCATCCATCCGTCGGGGATAGACATGCTCTCGCAGTTTTTGCGCTCGGTGGTATTAGAAAATTCGGTGGTAATAATATTGTCGACAGGAAGGTGAATGTTTACGCCCTTTGCTTTTGCCTTAGCTAAAATTTCGAGCGCTAAAGGCATACGGTCGTCTTCACAAATAGAAGTACCAATGGTTCCACCCTGTGCTTTAAAAAAGGTATATGCCATACCGCCACCAATAATAATATCTGTGGCACGGTCAAGCAGGTTTTCGATAATCAATATTTTATCAGACACTTTAGCACCGCCAATAATGGCAGTGAAAGGTTTTTCTGAACCATGTAAAACTTTTTCGGCACTGGCTACTTCGGCGTTCATGACAAGGCCAAACATTTTACTGCCTGGTGCAAAAAACTGTGCAATCACTGCTGTAGAAGCGTGCGCGCGGTGCGCCGTTCCAAAAGCATCATTTACATATACATCTCCTAGCTTACTTAGCTTTTGTGCAAAAGCATCGTCGCCTTTTTCTTCTTCTTTATAAAAACGTAAATTTTCTAGTAATAACACCTGTCCGGGTTGTAGTGCAGCCGCTTTATTTACCGCTTCTTCTCCTATACAATCGTTAGCAAATTGAACCTCTACGCTTAACAACTTAGACAAATGCCCCACAATGTGTATGAGTGAATACTTAGGCGTAGGACCGTCTTTTGGACGACCCAAATGACTCATTAAAATAACTGATCCGCCATCCTTAATAATCTTTTGAATGGTAGGGATGGTAGCACGCATGCGCGTGTCATCTGTAATGTTATAATCAGCGTCGAGTGGTACATTAAAATCTACACGGATTAATGCTTTTTGACCGGCAAATGAATGACTAGAAAATTGGCTCATAATTATTTTGAAATTAAGCCTGCAAAATATTTTACGGTACGCACTAACTGACTTACGTAACTCATTTCGTTATCGTACCAGCTTACTGTTTTAACAAGCTGTACATCGCCTTGTGTCATTACTTTTGTTTGCGTTGCATCAAATAATGAACCGAAAGAAATACCAATAATATCGGTGCTTACAATTTCGTCTTCTGTGTAACCAAAAGATTCGTCAGAAGCTTTTTTCATTGCTGCGTTTATTTCTTCTACCGTAACTTTTTTATTTAATACAGAAGTTAATTCAGTTAAAGAACCCGTAATGGTTGGAACACGTTGTGCAGATCCATCTAATTTACCTTTTAGATTAGGTAGTACAAGGCCAATTGCTTTTGCAGCACCGGTGCTATTAGGTACAATGTTTTGTGCAGCTGCACGTGCTCTGCGTAAATCACCTTTAGGATGCGGTGCATCTAAAGTATTTTGATCGTTGGTATAGGCATGAATGGTTGTCATGATACCTGCAACAATGCCGTAATTATCATCTAACACTTTAGCCATTGGAGCTAAACAGTTAGTGGTACATGAAGCTCCAGAAATGATCGTTTCTGAACCATCTAAAATATCGTGGTTAACATTAAATACAACCGTTTTCATTTCGCCAGTAGCTGGTGCAGAAATTACTACACGCTTAGCACCCGCTGTAATGTGTGCTGCTGCTTTTTCTTTATCGGTAAAGAATCCTGTAGACTCAATTACAACGTCTACACCATGCGCTCCCCAAGGAATTTGCGCTGGATCACGCTGTGCATATATTTTTACAGACTCACCATTTACAGTGATAGCATCTTCTGAAGCAGTTACCGTAGCGTCAAAACGACCCTGTGCACTATCATACTTTAATAAGTGTGCAAGTACCTGCGGGCTAGTAAGGTCATTAATGGCAACGATTTCGATACCATCCATATTATAAATCTGACGGAAAACTAGGCGGCCAATACGACCAAATCCATTGATTGCTACTTTAACTGTACTCATTTGATTGCTTGTTTATTTATATAATAACGTAAAGAAGATGCAAATTTACACCGAATAGCAGAATTAGCCCCTTTTTTTTAAAATATAACTGAGAAATATTTGGGAAAGAAACCTTCACCCCTTATTTTTGCGTCCCGAATAACTCATTTGGGATCTGGAGCGTTCGTCTAACGGTTAGGACCTCAGGTTTTCATCCTGGTAATACGGGTTCGATTCCCGTACGCTCTACAAAGCCTATCACAAAGTGATAGGCTTTTTTGTTTCAAGGCTGTGTCGAAAGCTTGCTTTCGTAAACTGACGAGGAGCAAAAAAGCCAAACGAACACGCAGTGTTTGTTTGAAAGGCTTTGGGTAAGGTGCCCACCTAGGAAGACAATGCGCAGCATTGGCAGTCCTTAGCTCCACTCCCCTTGAAAACAAGCATATTTCTATGTATTTGCCGAAGACCACTTATCGCCAAGTTTAATTAAACTGCATTTTACATTCATAATACTTACCTTTAACGTAAGTATCGTAAAACGTTAGTATGATACTTAGTTTTGGAAATAGAGAAACATTAAAGATTTGGAACGGCGAGGTTTCAATGAAACTACCCATAACAATTCAAGAAATAGCCAGAAGGAAATTGAGGATGCTTCACAGATCTGAGAACCTAATTGATCTATCAATTCCACCTTCAAATCACCTTGAAAAATTGAAAGGCTATTTGACGGGCTACTACTCCATTAGAATAAATAACAAGTGGAGAATAATATTTATATGGTGTAATGAAAATGTAGAACAAGTTGAAATAATAGATTACCACTAAAAAATCCCATGAAAAAGATAAAAAATATACACCCAGGAGAAGTTTTAAAGGAAGAATTCTTAAAACCACTAAAGATCAG
>JBEDIY010000015.1:0-6352 GCA_041173245.1 Bacteroidota bacterium
TAGCAATGATAATACCAATTAGTTTAAACCACTGTGGCATAATACCAATAAATGGGTTAAAGCCATCTGCCATAACCGCTGCTGGAATAATTTGCCCTTTATACTGTGCAAGTAACCAAGCGCCCTGCCCCAAATAGTTAATGATCAAACAGGTTTTTACAAAAATCCAAGAGATACGAATATTGCCTTTGCCGCAGTGTCCTAAATCGCTGTAAAGCGCTTCCGCTCCTGTGGTACATAAAAACACGGCGCCGAGTAGCCAAAAACCTTTTGGATAAGTGGCTAGTAATTTTACACCATAGTAGGGGTTAAAGGCTTTTAAAATGGATACATCATCTAATAGATGCGTGCATCCTAAAATGGCAATCATACCAAACCAGATCATCATAATAGGGCCAAAAAATTTTCCAATAGAAGCAGTACCAAATTGTTGCACAAAAAATAACATGCTTATGATTGCAATGACAATAGTAACAATCGTTTGCTGCGTGATATCATGAAAGGCCGGAATTTGTCTTAACCCTTCAATCGCTGAAGTAACGGTAATAGGAGGTGTGATAATACCATCGGCTAGAAGGGCTGCACCACCAATCATGGCTGGAATCACGAGCCATTTTTTTCTTCTTCTTACAAGTGCATACAAACTAAATATACCACCCTCACCTTTGTTGTCTGCTCTGAGGGTGAGTATCACATACTTAAATGTGGTTTGAAGTGTAAGCGTCCAAATAATACAAGACAGGGAGCCAATGATCAATAATTCGCTAATTTCTCTACCTGAAATAATTTCGTTTAAAACGTATAAGGGAGAGGTTCCAATGTCTCCGTAAATGATACCTAGTGCAATGACGAGTCCTGCAGAAGTGATTTTGTTAAGATTCTTGCTCACGTATATGTTATTTTGCTTGACAAATGTATAGCAAAAAACAAGTTCGGGTCCCATTAAAATAGGAATATACCTTAAGATTTATTTCACCTTTGGGTAGGGTAGTTCTTGATAAAGGGACTTACCTTTGAGTGATTAAAGCTTTTTGGTATGAAAAAGTCAATTTTACTCCTTTTTTTGGTGGTTAACATGCTCCCTCTTGCCCTCATGGCACAGCAAATAGCCTTTTCTGAACCTGACAAAGACGACCCTCGTTCCTACAGTTTTGAAGTGCTCGGTAAAATAGGCGGCAAAATTTTGGTGTATAAAAACTACCGAGATGGCCATACCCTTTCGGTGTTTGATCAGGACATGAAGCTGCTTGGCAAGCAACAACTTAATATGCCAGACCGTCTTATTCAAACAGACTTTTTAGCCTACGCCAATCACTTTTACATGCTCTATCAGTTTCAACGAAAAAGTATTGTGTATTGCATGGTGGTAAAAATGGATAGCGATGGTAATTTATTATCGGAACCTATGCAACTTGATAGCACCCTTGATGCTACATCTATCGGGTCTAACAGATTGTACTCTTTGGTGGTGAGTGAAGACAAGAAAAAAATAATGATTTTTAAAATCAATAGCCACAACGAAAAGTCGCACGCGTTAACAACACATCTTTATGATCAAGATTTTACGCCCATAAAAAAATCACGTATCGAACTACCCATGCCGCAGCGTAACGATTTTTTGGCAGAGTTTGCACTTGACAATGATGGTGATTTAATTTGTGTAAGAGCCAGTGGTACTGCGCAAAACGACAATATCAATAAAGTATCACTCGTTACAAAAAAGGCCAATGAAGATATTGCCTACATTTCTGATATAGCTGTTAAAGGCATTTATTTAGATGATATTCATATTAAAGTAGACAATTTAAACAAGCACTATTTAATCACTTCTTTTTTTGGTAAGCAGCGCCGCGGAAATATTGAAGGCATCTATTTTACTTTGTGGGATAAAATTTCAGACAAAGAATTACTCAACGCTACCACCATTTTTTCAGACGAATTTAAAGAAGACGCAAAAGGTCAAAACGGTGCAAGGGCGGCATTCAATGATTATTTTTTAAAGAACATCATACTAAGACGTGATGGTGGTTTTATGATGATTTCGGAATCTGTTTTTTCTTCATCGAGAGGGAATACCCTTAATAGATGGGATTATTTATATGGATCTCCTTTTTGGTCTCCCATGGATTATTATTCATGGAACAGCCCTATGGGTGGTATGGGTCTTTCGCCATGGGGTCGAAACAATAGTTTTTTTAACAACAACAATCAGGTTAGGTATTACGCCGAAAATATTGCGGTCGTATCTTTTGATGCAAAGGGTAATATGGAATGGAGTAATATGATTCGTAAAAATCAGTTCGACGATAATTCCGAAAATTTTATTGGATTTTCTATGTTAAATAGTGGTGAGCAACTCAATTTCATTTTTAACATGCAGGAAAAAAATCAAAATGTTTTAACCAACCAGGCGATTACACCTGATGGCAGAATTAACCGTAACCCTACTTTTAAAAATGTAGATCGCGGTCATGAATTTATGCCTAGGCTATCTAAGCAAATAGGACTCAGGCAAATTATTGTTCCATGCATGTACAGGGGTTATACTTGTTTTGCTAAAATTGATTATTAGCTTACTTTTAGCCCGAAACCCACTTCATGGTATTTTTATTTAGAGACAGATCCGTTGTAAACATTCTGCTGGTGCTCCTTTTGAGTGTAGGAGTGCATTTGCATGCACCGGAGCAGGTGCTACCAACTGCTATTCCCTTGCAACAAAATGGTTTGTTTTCATATGTTTTGGCGCAGTATATCTATAATTTACCCCTTGCCATCCAGGTGATCATTTTTCATGCGTTACTGGTTACACAAGCGCTACGCCTCAATATGGTGATGCAGGACTTACGTATGTTTTCGAGTGTAAACTATGTGCCTGCCATGACCTATGTTTTGTTGTCTGGACTACTAATGGAGTCTAATACTATAACAGAAACACTCGTGAGTAATTCCCTCACGCTTTGGATTTTTATAAAGCTGAGTAGACTCTATAACAATCCGGAACCAAAAACACTCTTATTTAATATTGGCATCATTGCTGGAATATCTATTTTGTTATTTCATCCCACTGCTATATTAATTGTAGTGGTATTGTTTGCACTAGCCGTAGTAAGGCCTTTTAGAATTTCCGAGTGGCTGGTATTGCTGTTAGGTGTTTTACTGCCCTATTATTTTTTACTAGTAAAAAATAATAGGGCAGTAAAACACCTAACAGCAATACCAGCCACTCGGAAATTCTAAAAGGCCTTACTACGGCTAGTGCAAACAATACCACTACAATTAATATAGCAGTGGGATGAAATAACAAAATAGATATTCCAGCAATGATGCCAATATTAAATAAGAGTGTTTTTGGTTCCGGATTGTTATAGAGTCTACTCAGCTTTATAAAAATCCAAAGCGTGAGGGAATTACTCACGAGTGTTTCTGTTATAGTATTAGACTCCATTAGTAGTCCAGACAACAAAACATAGGTCATGGCAGGCACATAGTTTACACTCGAAAACATACGTAAGTCCTGCATCACCATATTGAGGCGTAGCGCTTGTGTAACCAGTAACGCATGAAAAATGATCACCTGGATGGCAAGGGGTAAATTATAGATATACTGCGCCAAAACATATGAAAACAAACCATTTTGTTGCAAGGGAATAGCAGTTGGTAGCACCTGCTCCGGTGCATGCAAATGCACTCCTACACTCAAAAGGAGCACCAGCAGAATGTTTACAACGGATCTGTCTCTAAATAAAAATACCATGAAGTGGGTTTCGGGCTAAAAGTAAGCTAATAATCAATTTTAGCAAAACAAGTATAACCCCTGTACATGCATGGAACAATAATTTGCCTGAGTCCTATTTGCTTAGATAGCCTAGGCATAAATTCATGACCGCGATCTACATTTTTAAAAGTAGGGTTACGGTTAATTCTGCCATCAGGTGTAATCGCCTGGTTGGTTAAAACATTTTGATTTTTTTCCTGCATGTTAAAAATGAAATTGAGTTGCTCACCACTATTTAACATAGAAAATCCAATAAAATTTTCGGAATTATCGTCGAACTGATTTTTACGAATCATATTACTCCATTCCATATTACCCTTTGCATCAAAAGATACGACCGCAATATTTTCGGCGTAATACCTAACCTGATTGTTGTTGTTAAAAAAACTATTGTTTCGACCCCATGGCGAAAGACCCATACCACCCATAGGGCTGTTCCATGAATAATAATCCATGGGAGACCAAAAAGGAGATCCATATAAATAATCCCATCTATTAAGGGTATTCCCTCTCGATGAAGAAAAAACAGATTCCGAAATCATCATAAAACCACCATCACGTCTTAGTATGATGTTCTTTAAAAAATAATCATTGAATGCCGCCCTTGCACCGTTTTGACCTTTTGCGTCTTCTTTAAATTCGTCTGAAAAAATGGTGGTAGCGTTGAGTAATTCTTTGTCTGAAATTTTATCCCACAAAGTAAAATAGATGCCTTCAATATTTCCGCGGCGCTGCTTACCAAAAAAAGAAGTGATTAAATAGTGCTTGTTTAAATTGTCTACTTTAATATGAATATCATCTAAATAAATGCCTTTAACAGCTATATCAGAAATGTAGGCAATATCTTCATTGGCCTTTTTTGTAACGAGTGATACTTTATTGATATTGTCGTTTTGCGCAGTACCACTGGCTCTTACACAAATTAAATCACCATCATTGTCAAGTGCAAACTCTGCCAAAAAATCGTTACGCTGCGGCATGGGTAGTTCGATACGTGATTTTTTTATGGGCGTAAAATCTTGATCATAAAGATGTGTTGTTAACGCGTGCGACTTTTCGTTGTGGCTATTGATTTTAAAAATCATTATTTTTTTCTTGTCTTCACTCACCACCAAAGAGTACAATCTGTTAGACCCGATAGATGTAGCATCAAGGGTGCTATCAAGTTGCATAGGTTCCGATAATAAATTACCATCGCTATCCATTTTTACCACCATGCAATACACAATACTTTTTCGTTGAAACTGATAGAGCATGTAAAAGTGATTGGCGTAGGCTAAAAAGTCTGTTTGAATAAGACGGTCTGGCATATTAAGTTGTTGCTTGCCAAGCAGCTTCATGTCCTGATCAAACACCGAAAGGGTATGGCCATCTCGGTAGTTTTTATACACCAAAATTTTGCCGCCTATTTTACCGAGCACTTCAAAACTGTAGGAACGAGGGTCGTCTTTGTCAGGTTCAGAAAAGGCTATTTGCTGTGCCATGAGGGCAAGAGGGAGCATGTTAACCACCAAAAAAAGGAGTAAAATTGACTTTTTCATACCAAAAAGCTTTAATCACTCAAAGGTAAGTCCCTTTATCAAGAACTACCCTACCCAAAGGTGAAATAAATCTTAAGGTATATTCCTATTTTAATGGGACCCGAACTTGTTTTTTGCTATACATTTGTCAAGCAAAATAACATATACGTGAGCAAGAATCTTAACAAAATCACTTCTGCAGGACTCGTCATTGCACTAGGTATCATTTACGGAGACATTGGAACCTCTCCCTTATACGTTTTAAACGAAATTATTTCAGGTAGAGAAATTAGCGAATTATTGATCATTGGCTCCCTGTCTTGTATTATTTGGACGCTTACACTTCAAACCACATTTAAGTATGTGATACTCACCCTCAGAGCAGACAACAAAGGTGAGGGTGGTATATTTAGTTTGTATGCACTTGTAAGAAGAAGAAAAAAATGGCTCGTGATTCCAGCCATGATTGGTGGTGCAGCCCTTCTAGCCGATGGTATTATCACACCTCCTATTACCGTTACTTCAGCGATTGAAGGGTTAAGACAAATTCCGGCCTTTCATGATATCACGCAGCAAACGATTGTTACTATTGTCATTGCAATCATAAGCATGTTATTTTTTGTGCAACAATTTGGTACTGCTTCTATTGGAAAATTTTTTGGCCCTATTATGATGATCTGGTTTGGTATGATTGCCATTTTAGGATGCACGCATCTATTAGATGATGTATCCATTTTAAAAGCCTTTAACCCCTACTATGGTGTAAAATTACTAGCCACTTATCCAAAAGGTTTTTGGCTACTCGGCGCCGTGTTTTTATGTACCACAGGAGCGGAAGCGCTTTACAGCGATTTAGGACACTGCGGCAAAGGCAATATTCGTATCTCTTGGATTTTTGTAAAAACCTGTTTGATCATTAACTATTTGGGGCAGGGCGCTTGGTTACTTGCACAGTATAAAGGGCAAATTATTCCAGCAGCGGTTATGGCAGATGGCTTTAACCCATTTATTGGTATTATGCCACAGTGGTTTAAACTAATTGGTATTATCATTGCTA
>JBEDIY010000016.1:0-34529 GCA_041173245.1 Bacteroidota bacterium
CCAATATCAAAATTATAACCACGTGCATCTTTCAAATTTGGATCTATAATATCTGTGCCAGGAGGTGCTTGCAAATTTGCAAACTGAATAGGACGATACGCTTGTGTGATATTTGCATAAAATTCTGTGGATGCCCCTACATGATATTCAGCACCAATACCAGCCATTACAAAACGTCTGCTTCTTTTAATATTTTGTAGTTCAATAGGAGATCCATTTGTATCAAAACCAATGCGGCCTGCTGCTGCGCCTTCTAAATACTCCATTCTTATACCTGGAATCAGAATAAATTTATTATTGAGTCTAAAAATATTTTCTGCAAATGCGGCTACATTTTTTGATGTAAATAAAATTGAATTGGGAAATGCAGCTTCTACTGTAACATCATAGTCCGAACCTTTAGTGCCTTTGCCTTCTGCATCTCTATGTGTATTTCCGGTGTAGGCTCTTACACCAAATGAAATATTTTGTTCCTGTTTACCTAGTTGATAGGCTGTTATAAATCTACTTTCTATTCCGTAATTTCTATACTGATCTAGATTAACAACCCTATTAGCGTAAGAATTAGTAGACTGGTTAATTGCATCTTTTACTTGAATAGATTGCATAAACCCAACACTATTACGGTTACCAATAGTGCCAAATAATTTTGTATTCCACCTCGTTTGTTTATTCAATTCATAATTCACTATAATAGCAGTTGTCGTCCAAGTAATATCAAACCAGTTTCTTCCTCTCTCACTTTGCTGTGCATTAGTTGCAATTTGTTGATCGGTTAATCCGCCAGGTTGTTTACTGCGGATATGTGAATGCATGAGTTCAAATGTTACTACTAGATTATTTTTAAATTGATGGGTGATTGTTGCAAAGCCCGAATTGGTATAATAATTATTATTATCGCGCCAACCATTTGCACTTCTATGATCAAAAAAAGAATAATAATGCGTGTTACCTTTTTTACCACCTATTGCTTGGTAACTATTAAAAAGTCCAAAGCTACCAATGGTTTGCTGCGTTTCAAAGGCTAACGGTTTATTAAACTCATTGCCATTACGCAAAATATAATTGACTAGACCACCAAATTGTGGACCATACTGTAAAGCACCCTGACCTCTAACAATTTCTATGCGTTGTACTGCTTGTAATTGGGGATTGTAGTAAGCTTCGGGGTAACCAAATGGGTCAGCTGCTATATCGTAACCATTTTGACGCACATTAAATTCCCAACTTCTATTGGGGCTAAGTCCACGCGACGCAATTCCAATTTGGATGCCACTTCCATCACTTTCCCAAATATGAATACCTGGCACTTTCGAAAGCACTTGACGCATATTATTGGTGGAGACATTTCCTTGCACATTATTTAAAATAATGAGGGAATTTTTTTTGCCCGCATAAATATTAGTGCCAACAATTTCGGGCATTTGCGCATAATCACTTTTACTGTTTTTACCGACAATTGTTACATCAGGTAAATATTTAATATGTGAACTATCGTTGGTTTGTTGCGCTGATGCTAATAACGGAAATATAAAACTCAATAATTGCCAAAATAGGATGCTCTTTGCCCACATATCACTTTATTTTTTGCAAATTTGAACCTTTTAAACCGGGTGCATTTACGGATTTAGATAAAGCGTTTATGTAATTGGGAAAAAGAAGGATAATAGCTATATTTATCGCATGGCAAGCAGCAGTTTAAACAAAAATATAGCCCTATTAACCAAGCTAGAAAGCTATATCGAATTGTATCAAAAACTAAATGAAACAATTTCTGGAGAAACCATTGGCTGGCATATAGCGCATAGTTGTCAAGTAATCAATACTATAACAAATGCTATTGTTCATTCAGATGCTTCAAAAGCAAAACCAAAATTTAGCTTCTTATACCACCTGATAATGCTAACCAATCACATTCCGAGGGGTAAAGTAAAAGCACCCAACATTGTTATTCCTAAAAATACAATTACGAAGACCGAAATTGTGGAAGAAATCGAGCTTGCAAAAGCCAATTTGCAAACACTCGCCTCTACACATCAAAATAAATATTTTACCCACCCTATTTTTGGTGATTTAGACGTGCCTAAAACACTCAAATTTTTTACGGTACACACCAACCACCATTTAAAAATTATACAAGACATTTAATAGAGATTATGAAAAACAAAGCGCCAGAATTAACATTCAAATATTTAAAAGAAGATTTACCTGCTGGTCTTGTTGTTTTTTTAGTTGCCTTACCACTATGCTTAGGCATTGCACTGGCATCTGGAGCACCGTTATTTTCTGGTATCATAGCAGGTATTGTTGGCGGCATTGTAGTTGCCATAGCAAGTGGCTCTAACGTAAGTGTAACAGGTCCTGCAGCCGGTTTAACCGTTATTGTATTAAATGGTATTAATGATCTTGGAAATTATAACTTCTTCTTATTAGCGGTAGTGATTGCTGGTGTGCTACAAATTATTTTAGGCTACTTAAAAGCGGGTGTCATTGGTTATTATTTTCCGTCGAGTGTTATTAAAGGAATGCTAGCAGCAATTGGTATAATTTTAATTTTAAAACAAGCGCCTATTGCAGTCGGTTATGTTAAAGGGCTAGCAACGCCTTATCATATTATGTCAATTGTAATTTCTACCTTATCCATTGGCATTATTTTAATTTGGGATTTACCGTTTATTAAAAAGTTTGCCATCAGTAAATGGGTACCAGGAGCACTCATAGCAGTGGTTGTAGGAACTGGCATCAACGAATTCATGGGCATTTATAATCCTGCCTTACAATTAGTAGACACACAACTCGTAAAACTTCCAGTTGCTGATTCGATCGGGCAATTTGCACAACAATTTACGTTTCCAGATATTTCAGGATTCTTACAACCAAAAGTTTATATACTAGCTGTAACCATTGCAATTATTGCAAGCCTAGAAAGTTTACTTAGTACAGAGGCCGGTGATAAACTAGATACTCAAAAAAGAATCACACCAACCAACCGTGAATTAAAAGCACAAGGATTAGGCAACGTTATTTCTGGCTTAATTGGTGGACTTCCCGTAACTGCTGTAATTGTAAGAACTTCTGCCAATGTAAATGCAGGTGCCAAAACAAAATTATCAGCTGTTATTCATGGTATATTTTTATTGTTAAGTGTAATTTTATTGGCTTCGATACTCAATAAAATTCCACTTGCTTGTTTAGCTGCTGTTTTATTAGTTGTAGGTTATAAACTTGCCAAGGTTTCTTTATTCAAGCAAATGTTTAAGCTAGGGTGGGAACAATTTATACCTTTTATAATCACCGTAGTAGCCATCCAATTTTCCGATTTATTAAAAGGTATTGCACTAGGCATGGTAGTAGCTATCTTTTATATTTTACGTGCTAATTACAGAAGAGATTATTTAATTCATCAAGACAAACAAAAAGAAGGTGGCTTAATTACGATTCGTTTAACAGAGCATGTAACTTTCTTAAATAAGGGCAGTTTAGCTATAAAGTTATCTGAAATTGAAAATGGAAGTACTGTCATTATTGATGGCTCCAATGCTCACTACATTGACTTAGATATTCTTGAAATTATCTATAATTTTAAAGAAACATCCACAGCAAAAAACATACATGTAGAACTTGTACATGTGCCTGCATTTAGAGGCAGCTTTGGGCACTAAGAATTTGTTAGCAGCTATTTGTACGAACAATATATTCTAAACACCTTGCTCCCAATCGAGCAGTGGCATTATCCTGATCGTATACAGGGTTTAATTCAACGATATCAAAACTTAATAACTTGTTTGATTGAATAATTAAATCAAGTGATTTAAAAACAATTTCAGGAGAAAATCCAAGGGGTGACGGCGCAGAAACGCCTGGCGCATACGCCGAAGAAAATCCATCTAAATCTATACTTACGTATACTTTATCAACGGATTGTAAAAAACGAGTGATGGTTGTTTCGACAAGTGTCCAATGGGCAAGATTAAAATGCTCAATTTCTAAATAATTACACCCCACAATAGATGCAGTTTTAAATAGCGTTTTTGGATTGGCTGCCCTTTGAATACCAAGTACTAAATAATTAAACTGTTCTGGAAACTGATGTGCAATTTGTAAAAAAGGAGAGCCAGAATGACCTATCCCATCCAATACTGGGCGCAAATCAAAATGAGCGTCAAAGTTAATAATACCAATAGTTTGACCTGTATTTGCTAGGTGCTTTTGAATACCTAAAAAATGCGGATAAGCTGCGTCATGCCCACCACCTAAAATTACGGGTAAATGATGCTCTTGTAAACAAGTATAAATTGTATCGCGCATCAATAATTGAGCGGCATCGATATTGTTATCTTCTACAACTATATTTCCATAATCATAAATTGATGTGCTATCATTTACATGATTGGCGAGCGAACCCAACATTTTTCGAATACTATCTGGTCCGTCATTAGTGCCACTTCTACCCCCATTATTTATAACACCCGCATCAACAGCGTAACCTAACAATGCAATTTTAGCATCTTGTCCTTTCTTAATTTGTAGTTCAGCAACTAGTTGTACTAATTCGTGCCAATACAATTGATTGTCAGAACTGCGACCCAGCCAATTAGTAGAAGACGGATTAATATGATGCTTCATAAAAATTATTGAATATGCTGTAACAAATTTTCATCAACCAAATTAGGTATGGTCACTGTTAAATTAGGACTTCTTTTCATTTCACGTTCAATAGCTTCCAATGAGCCACTATTTCTAGCCCACGCCCTGCGAGCTATTCCATTGTTTACATCGTAAAACAACATGCTTTCTAGTTTCGCTTTTGATGCAGCCGTTCCATCTAACACAAGTCCAAAACCCCCATTGCTTACTTCACCCCAACCTACGCCACCACCATTATGAATAGAAACCCAAGTGGCACCTCTAAAACTATCTCCAATAACATTATGAATAGACATGTCTGCAGTAAACTTACTTCCATCATAAATATTACTTGTTTCACGGTATGGTGAATCGGTTCCACTTACATCATGATGATCTCTACCAATAACAACTGGTGCAGATAATAATCCTTTACCAATAGCTTCATTAAATGCAGATGCAATTTTAGCCCTGCCTTCTGCATCGGCATATAAAATTCTAGCTTTAGAACCTACCACCAATTTATTTTTTTCGGCTTCTTCTATCCAGGTAATATTGTCCTGTAACTGCTGAGCAATAGATGCTGGAGCATCTGCTAGCATTGATTCTAACACAGTTGCCGCAATTTGATCTGTTAGCTTTAAATCGGCGTCGGTACCTGATGTACAAACCCATCTAAATGGACCAAATCCATAATCAAAACACATGGGGCCTAAAATATCTTGTACATAACTCGGATATCTAAAATCAATTTTATTTTCTGACATCACAGCTGCTCCTGCCCTAGATGCTTCTAACAAAAATGCATTTCCGTAGTCAAAAAAATACGTTCCTTTGGCAGTGTGTTTATTGATTGCATTTGCATGACGACGTAATGACAGTTGAACAAGATTTTTAAATTGTTCTGGATTATTCGCCATCATATCATTGGCCTCTTCAAACGAAAGTCCTACAGGATAATAACCACCAGCCCACGGATTGTGAAGTGATGTTTGATCGGAACCTAAATCAACATTAATATTTTCTGTGTCAAATCTTTCCCACACGTCAATTACATTACCCACATAAGCAATTGATACAACGGCTTTATTCGATACTGCTTTTTTAACCATAACAATTAAATCGTCAATATTTTCTGTGAGTTCATCAACCCAACCTTGCTCATAACGCTTTTTAGCGGCTGCTGTATTTACTTCTGCGCAAACAGTAATACAACCAGCTATATTGCCAGCCTTTGGTTGCGCACCACTCATGCCACCTAAACCAGCTGTTAAAAATATTTTACCATTTGGACTTACGCCAGATCCTAATTTTTTTCTAAAAGCATTCATCACGGTAATAGTAGTACCATGCACAATTCCTTGCGGACCAATATACATATAAGAACCAGCCGTCATTTGGCCATACTGTGTAACACCCATGGCATTGTAGCGTTCCCAATCTTCAGGTGTAGAATAATTTGGAATCATCATGCCATTGGTGACAACTACACGGGGTGCGTCAATTGAGGATGGAAAAATTCCCATGGGATGTCCAGAGTACATGTGAAGAGTTTGCGTATCTGTAATTTGAGATAAATATTTCATGGTAATTAGATACTGTGCCCAATTTTGAAAGACTGCACCGTTACCACCATAGGTAATTAACTCCTCAGGATGCTGTGCAACAGCAGGATCTAAATTATTTTGAATCATGAGCATGATAGCTGCAGCCTGCTTAGAAACTGCAGGATACTCATGAATAGGTCTAGCATGCATCTCATAATCTGGCATGAAACGGTACATGTAAATCCTACCATATAATTTTAACTCTTCTACAAATTCATCAATCAATATAGCATGCCAAGAAGCAGGAAAATAACGAAGTGCATTGGCTAGTGCTAATTTTTTTTCGCTAGTAGTAAGTATATTTTTTCGCTTAGGTGCATGAGAATATTTTTCATCCCTATTTTTTTTATTTGGCAGTTGATTGGGTATACCCTGCAATATCATTTCCTTAAAAGTCATGGGTTGTATCATTTTAAAAATGAAATAATTTATACGCCAATTAATTTTCCTGATTTCCAAATTTTAGATGGGCGCAAAGAGCCTTGATAATAAAGTATATCTCTATAATCATTAGTGGAATACAAAATAAAATCTGCTTTATTACCAGCCACCAATCTTCCACGATCAAAAAGATTTAATGCAGCAGCAGCTCTAAACGTAATGCCAGCAAACACTTCGGCAGTTGTGAGTTTTTCAAAAGTAGCAAGTATTGAGGCCTGGCATACCAAATCTCCCATAGGAGCAGATCCAGGATTCCAATCTGATGCAATAGCCAAAGCACCTCCTTTATTTAATATTTTTCTTGCTGGCGCAAAAGAACATCCAAGACCTACACTTGCGCCCGGCAGCGCAACAGCAATGGTGTTTGACTGCGCTAATGCTTCAATTTCTTTATCTCCTGATGCTTCTAAGTGATCTGCGGAAAGGGCTTCAAATTGCAAGGCAACTACAGATCCTCCAGTTGTAAATTGATCGGCGTGAATAGTAATATCAAAATTTAGTGCTTTTGCTGCTTGTAAATAAGGCACTATTTCATCTATAGAAAATGCCGAAGACTCCACAAATGCATCGATACGATTTGTTAGGTTTTCAGATCGTAAAACTGGAAATAAATTTGTAACCAAATAATTTAAGTACGCTTCGTTTGAACCGTTAAAATCTTTTGGCTTAAGATGTGCGGCCAAACAAGTAGCCACTAAATCAGCAGCAGTTTCATTGTTGCCATTATATATGGCACGTAGCATTTTTATTTCTTCTTCCACCGAAAGTCCATATCCACTCTTTACTTCAATGGTAGTTACTCCAGATTGTAAATGTTTATTAGCATTTTTAATTACAATCTGGGTTAATTCCTGTTCGGTACATTTTCTTGTTTGTGTTACAGTATCCCAAATACCACCCCCCGATTGAGCAATTTCTAAATAAGAAACGCCAGCATTTCTGAGTGCAAAATCACGTGCTCTATTTCCACCAAAACATATATGCGTATGACAATCTATATAACCTGGAACAGCAACATAAGCGCCTTCTAATTTAGTTATATGAGCAGTTGGGTATCTAGCAATCAATGAATCCCAATTGTCAACTGCAACTATTGTACTGTTTTCAATAGCAATCCCTGCATTTGAAATTATAGGTAGTGTACTATCACTGATGGGCCCTTTAAGTGGCAAATCCTGTAAAGTGACTAATTGACTAATGGGTCCAATTAATTCCATAGTTGATGATTGTAACACAATGTAAGAATTATTCGAAAAAGCTTATCAATAATCAACAACGAAGTATTTTAGTATTAGCCCCTTTTTTTACTCCGAATTAATTTTGGGCCATACCACAACCAAAAGCCTGTTGTACAAAATAAAAACAAGGCAACGCCCATAATTAAGGTGTAGGTAAGTTTAATGGGTTCGCCTTTGGTATTAAAATAAGTATCTAAATAAGAAGCGTCATGAATATCCTCTATAAAATCAGATTTTCTAAGGTTCACCTGTAAAACATTTCCTGTTGCGCCATCCAATTGCACTTCCCAATAATGTTTGGCGTAAACAAATTTTACAATTCCTTTTTCTTTTCTAATATCGATCCGTTCCAAATCGGTGGATAAGCTTTTATCTACTCGGTATAACAGAACGCTATCTGCTATGGTATGTAATAATGCTATTGGTTTCCAGACAGCCAAGTTGGTCGATGTTCCTTTAGATGTTACGGGTAATAACCAACCATTCGTATTTTTTTTCCACCCAAGTAAAACACCTGTTATCGCAACTACAAAAAAGAAAATAAATAAAACAGCACCCATCATACGGTGCACTTTTCTAAATATTCTCAAAACAGTTACTTGCATCTTTCGAAGTTATGCAAATTTGAAACAAATTTAATGATTTTGTATTAGGCTTAAATTTAAATATTTCAAAAATAAGGTTTATTTTCATTGCAATTAAATACTATGGAAGTACACCACGCACACCACCCTACTCACAAGAAAAAGATTAGTGAGTATTTTTTAGAATTTTTCATGTTATTTTTTGCCGTTACACTTGGTTTTTTTGCAGAAAACTATAGAGAACATACCATTATAGACCACAGAATGCAAGAAAACTATCAGGCAATTGTAGTAGACCTATTACAAGACAATATGAAAATTGATAGCATTTTTAAAGAAGCCGAAAATGGAAAGAATTTGGTGAAGTTGTCACACTTATTATACCAATATAAAAAAAATGAACTATCAGAAAGCCAGCTGATTGATAGTATTTATAAAGTAGGTTATATTCCAAGTTACACTACCTTATTTGTCAATAATACCTCGTTTAAAAATATGCAGTCAAGTGGCCTCTTGAGCTATGTATCTAACAAAGACCTAAAAGGGAAATTATCATACTACTATGAGGTTTTATATAAAAAAATAAATGATAATAACAAATTATTTGACGATGTGGGAATAAATTATTTTGATAAATATTTAGCTTTCAATCAAGGCAATAGATCAAGAAAATTACTTTTAAAATCAGAGACAGCATCTTTTTATGATGGGTACGAAAATGATTTTAAAGATCCCCAATTGTATCGAAAGTTTTTGCTTCAATTGAAATTAAATAGAAATCTCTTAACCTCAGATGAATTTATAAATAAAACAAACGTATACATCACTAGGTACTATGGTTACCAAAATATATTAACCGGCGTAAAAGAAAACAATAACGCATTAATTGCGCTCCTAGGGTCGGAAAGCAATCATTAAAAATCAATTTATGGAAGTACATCACGCACACCACCCTGCTCACAAGAAAAAGATTAGTGAGTATTTTTTAGAATTTTTCATGTTATTTTTTGCCGTTACACTTGGTTTTTTCGCAGAAAACCAAAGAGAGCATTATATAGAAGGTCAGAGAGAAATTCAATACATGGAAAGTCTAATAGAAGATTTGGCAAAAGATAAATATGATTTAAGTCAGTCTATAAATTATACAATTACACAAACGAAGAATATTGATACTGTCATAGCAATTCTATCGGAAAATAATTGGACACCAGAAAACATTAAAACAATATACCGTGCTAGTTTAAAAGTGGGTGGCAGTAGACCTACTACATTTATTGACAGAACTTCTGCTCAATTAAGGTCTGGTGGGATGCGACTGATAAAAGATAAAAAAGTAGCTACCTTAATTACAGAGTATTGGCAACTGATAACCCAATTTAATGAATATGAAAGTGTTGGGATTCATGAATACAAACTGAATATTAAAAATATGAACTACAAAATCTTTGATGGAACAAACTACTTAGATGTAAAAAATAAAATCATTAAAGAAGATGCAACATTAATGACTTATGAAAAAAACTTTTTGATTGAGTACAAGAATAGATTATTCAATTTAAATTTTGATTTAAAGGCCTATATGAACGGCTATTTCTATCAAAAAATTGAAAAGAAAATCGACGAATTACAAAAAGCAATTTCAGAATCTTATCATATAGCAATGCCTGCTACGCCTAATAAATATTAATATGGAAGTACACCACCACTCACACAAACCTAAAAACTGGAAAGAATACATCACCGAGTTTATCATGCTGTTTGCAGCAGTTACACTTGGTTTTTTTGCAGAAAATATAAGGGAGCACAGTATTATTGAACACCGAATTGAACAAAATAAAGTTGCTATTTTAAAAGATTTAGAAGCAGACGCAGTTACCATAGATAGTATTTTAGTAACTGAGCAGGCATCCCTTAATACATTTGATAGATTCATGAATCTATTGTATCTATCAAAAAATAAGAGCATCAATGAGTCGCAATTAATGGACTCCATTAAATCTATTCCAGATATTATTGCAACCACATTTACACTTTATGTAAACAATAGTTCTTTTAAAAATATGCAGTCTAGTGGTTTGCTTAGCTATGTTGATGAAGAGGAGTTAAAAACTAGTTTGTCCTATTATTATGAGGTGGTTTTTAAAAGAATAGAAAGCAATAATAGTTTTTTTGATCAAGTAGGCACTGAACTCAATGGAATTTTACCGATTGGAATTGGGACATTAATTAGAAAAGTTAGGACTGACTCAACAAGCTATGATTTAAATAAACCAAGCAATTATTTAAATTTTATGCTAAGCTTAAATGAAACAAAAAATCTTTTACAATCAGAAAAGTTTATTTACGATTTACAAAGATATTATAACCAAATATTTGTATATCAACTAGCACTCAAATTGGCAAAAGCTGAAAATCATAAATTAATTCAATTATTAAAATCAGAACATAAGTAAAAACTAATATGGAAGTACATCACCACCCTCATATTCCAACACATGCAAAACCATGGAAAGAATATTTATTAGAAGGTTTAATGATTTTTGTTGCTGTAACCCTCGGTTATGGTGCCGAAAATGTTAGGGAGCATTATGTAGAAACAAAAAAGGCATTGATTAGTGCCAAAAATTTATACGTAGATGTTACCTATGATTCGATTGGCTATGCAGGTACACAAAGAAATAGAGCTAAGCAAGATAGCTGTTTTGAGATCATTAACACTTTATATAACAACAATGAACTTGATAAAGAGCCTGCAACTGTATACGCAGCGCATGGTTATATAGCACTGAGGATGTTAAAACAAATGAATACACTTGCTTTAGATGAAGTAAAAAATTCTGGAACTTTAAAATTTTTAGAATCTGACGAATTAAAAGCTGCTATCCAACGGTATGCAAGCTTAGGTAGTGGTCTAAAATTAAGAGAACAGCGTGAATTTGGTTATATAGATAGAATGATAGATCCTATTTCAATTAATAATTTTGAGTTTAATTTTTTTAGAATTGCAGGAGATAATTTTAAAATTAAAGACAATAAGATAGTTGTTAGTGTCCCAATTCCTGTCAATGTAAAAATTATGAAAAAAGATCAGTTAGATTGGGATAATTACATTGCGATATTAGGAATGCTTAAAACCATCAGGGCATCTACAGATGAAAATTATATTAAACCCACACAAAAGCAGTGCCACGAGCTATTAACCCTTCTAAGGAACTACCTAATAAAGCATGACGCTTTAGGAGAATAATCAAACACATTTAGTATTTTTAAGTACACTTAAAAAATACTGTTATGCGTTTACGAGTAATCGCCATCCTACTTAGCATTATACCATTTGGGCAAATATGGTCGCAGGCCCCCGCTTCATTTAAAGAATACAAAAAGTCGTTTGTGACGTATCCGTTTTCGGACCCGGATCCAATAGCTTCACAAACAGCCATATATCCATATTATAGGTTTGATGGTTTTACCAACAAGCCCGTTAATAAAACATGGACGGTTGTAGAACTAGAAAACGATTATATCAAAGTTGTAATCCTTCCAGAAATTGGCGGTAAAATTTGGACCGCTATTGATAAAACTACTGGAAAGGAGTTTTTATACAATAATAAGGTTATAAAATTTAGAGACATCGCTATGCGCGGGCCTTGGACCAGCGGTGGCCTCGAAGCTAACTATGGTATTATTGGACATACACCCAATTGTGCTACACCCGTAGATTATAGCACTAAAAATAATGTGGATGGAAGTGTAAGCTGCTTTATTGGTGTATTAGATTTATTAACCAGAACCAATTGGCAAATTGAAATTAACTTACCTAAAAACAAAGCTTACTTTACCACAAATTCTATTTGGAATAATAATACGAGCATCGGTCAACCCTACTACCACTGGATGAACGCCGGTATAAAAACAAAAGGGAATCTAGAATTTATTTATCCTGGAACAAATTATATTGGGCATGGCGGTGAGTATGCATCATGGCCCACTAATGAAGACAATGGCAAGCGTATTAATTTTTATGAAGAAAATGATTTTGGTACTTACAAATCATACCATGTCATTGGAAAACAAACCGATTTTTTTGGTGCTTATTGGCATGATGATAATTATGGCATGGTACGCTATGCGCCTTATGATAATAAAGCAGGAAAAAAGATTTGGATTTGGGGACTATCGCGCCAGGGTATGATATGGGAAAAAATACTCACAGATAGTGATGGACAGTACGCCGAAATACAGTCTGGACGCCTCTTTAATCAAAATGCGCAAAACAGCAGCTTTACGCCATTCAAACACGTATCATTTACCCCACATGCTACTGACACTTGGAAAGAATATTGGTATCCAGTCAATAAGACAAATGGTATTGTTGTTGCAGGAGAATTTGCAGCACTCAATGTTAAAATAGAAAATGGATTTTTAAAATGGTATTGCTCACCTGTAGCATTTTTTAACGATACATTAGAAATCCATGTAGATGGAAAGTCAGTTGTAAAAAAAGTAATCAGCGCAAAGCCACTTCAAACAATTATAGACTCTATTAAAATTGGTTTAGGAAAAAATAATCTATCAATCTCATTAAAAAAACAACAACTGACTTGGAAAAGTGATCCCAATTTTAATGCACTTTCTAGACCACTAAAAACGCCTACAAAATTTGAATGGAATAGCGCAGAAGGGCTTGTGATTCAGGGAAAAGAATTAATGGATCAAAAAATGTTTTCAGAAGCTGAAATCAAATTAAATGAAGCACTAGCAAAAGAGCCCTATCATTTAATGGGCCTGGTTAAACTAGCTGAATTATACATCAGAAATGGGGAAGATCAAAAAGCGTTTGATATTTCCAAAACTGCTATTTCTATTGATGCACATCATGGTGCAGCAAATTATTATTATGGATTAAGTGCTGCTCGTATTAACAAAGAGGTAGACGCCATTGATGGATTTAGCATAGCAACAATGAGTGTCGAATATAAGTCAGCAGCACTAACAGAGCTTGCAAAAATACATGCTCAACACAAAAGATGGGACAAAGTACTAACATACGCGTCGCAAGCAATTGATTATAATAAGTTCAATGCTGATGCAATTGCACTTCAAATTATTGCCAATAGGCAATTAGGCAATTCTTCAAATGCAAAACAACTCATTACAAAACTTGAAAAAGAGCAGCCATTAAATTTGCATGTAAAATGGTTTAATCATAAACTTGCATTCAAAAATGAATTACCAGAAGAATCCATTTTAGAACTCGCTTCATTTTACGGAGATATAAAATTGGAATCAGAAGTAACTAAAATAGTAGAGGCACTCCCAAATCATCCACTCGCTATTTATTGGAAAGCCTATTTACACAGGTCCAATAACACGAAAGCAAATGAATTACTAAATAAAGCTAATAGCGCTTCAACAACACTGATATTTCCTTTTAGAACATCATTTATACCCATTTTACAATGGGCTGCACAAAACAGCACAAGCTGGAAACCCAATTATTATTTAGCCTTATTGCTGCATGATAAAAACAAAAAAGCAGAGGCGCTGCAAATGATAACGGCTTTAGGTTCTACACCTACCGACGCTCATTTTTACGGACTTCGGGCAGTTTGGAATACCAGTAATACAGGTGCTAAAGAATCAGACTTACAAAAAGCAATACAATTAGAACCAGCCACTTGGAGATATCAAAAATTACTTGTTCAGCATTATCTCCAAACAAAAAATTATGATAAAGCACTTGTTGTCGCAGAAAATTTTAAAAAACAAAGCACTCAAGAAAATTTTATCATGGATATGCTTTTAGCAAAAACACTCCTACTCAATAAAAAATACAAGGAATGTGATAAGTTGCTTTCAAGTATGGAAGTGATTCCATTTGAAGGTTCTACCGATGGAAGAGCTTTGTATTGGGAAGCAAAAATGATGCAAGGTGTTGCTGCACTAAAAGATAAAAATTATACGAGTGCTATCCAATTTATAAAGGAGGCGCAAGAATGGCCAGAAAATCTAGGCGCCGGCAAACCATATGAAGCAGATATAGACAACCGCTTAGAGCAGTATCTAGAATATACATGTTTAAACGCTTTGCAGCAATCAGACAGTGCGCAAGTATTGCTCAAAAAAATTACTGCTTTTAAACCTGGCATTTATAACACCATAAGAAATTTTCAGCCAGCTAATCATTTAATTACAAAGTGGGCCTACAATGATTTGCACGAAAACTTTAATTGGAATGAATGGATGCAAACTCAAATAAATAAATATCCTCAATTTAAAGAAACGTTTAATTGGGTTTTAAGTAAAGCCAATAATAGTGCGGAAAGCAGCAACAGCGCTGAAGATCCTTGGATGCGTGTGATACAAGAGCTAATGAACACAACGCTCTCTAACAAAAATAATGCCTATATTTTTATACAAAAACGGGAACGAAGAAATGAACAAACAAAGTGGGAATTGGTATGGGAAGATAATTTTAATAAAGGTTCTTTAGATACCACACATTGGAGTAAAATTGGTTTATTTTCTACACCAAAATGGAAAATGCCAAAAGAAAAATGGAGAGATAATACGGGTTGCTTTAGATATATCACAGACACCGATGATCGCGTTGTACAATTTGATGCTGAAAATATTTTATTAAGAGGTGTCGTAAATAATGACACCATTAATGGTGATCCCCGACCTATGTTAACCGGTGGCATTTATAGTTACAATAAATTTGCATTTCAATATGGCCGTATTGAAGTGCGTGCCAAATTAGATCCTGCGCATGGCGCCTGGCCAGCCATTTGGATGCTTTCTGAAAAAGATATCTATCCCGATCAAAACAATGGAGAAATGGATATTATGGAAAGGTTAAACCATGATAGTTTTGCTTATCAAACAACACACAATCATGCTACTATTACATTAAAACAAGAAACGCCTAAAAAATATAATACAGGAAAAATTGATCCGAGCGGATATAACACCTACAGCGTAAGTTGGTACCCCGATAAATTAGTGTATGCCATTAATGGCATAGAAACTATCACCTATCCAAAAGTTGCAGGAGCGGGTGCGTATCAATGGCCTTTTGACCAGCCCTTTTACTTAATTATTGACCAGCAATTAGAGGGCAGCTGGCCAGGTAAAGTCACCAATTTAAAAGAGCTGCCCATTAACATGACAGTTGATTGGGTAAAACTCTATCAGTGATAAATTTAAATAATTGATTACCAGCTAGTTAAGTTTATTGAGTGCCGTCGAGTTAACAATTTGATAATACTGGCTACCGTCTATTTGCTTTGTATTTTAAGACCTTTACAATCAATTAATTAAACAAAAGATTGTCATGGATTTTAACTCAATTTTCAAAGTATTCTTACCAAAAGACCGCGTATTTTATCAATTATTTGAAGAAGTAGCTGAGCATGTCCACGAGATGGGCGTTAAACTCAAAGAAATGGTAAATGAGTCAGATCCCGATAAAAGGGCTAGCATACTTGCTCAAATTGAAAATTTGGAACATACCAACGACGATTTAACCCATAACATTTTTACAGAATTAGGTAGAAACTTTATCACTCCTTTTGATAGAGAAGATATTCACTACCTGGCTACCTCATTAGATGATATTGCAGATTATATTTATGCTTCTGCAAAAAAGATAAATTTTTATAAAATCAACCCGAACGATTTAGGCATTCATAAACTAACAGAGCTCGTTTTACAAGGAACCATAGAAACCAAAAAAGCGGTTATGGGTCTACGCGATATGAAAAATATCAAGGAAATGACTGATGCTATGATAAAAGTTAACAGCATCGAAAATCAAGCGGACGACGTTTTTGATATGAGTATCGAAAAATTATTTGAACAAGAAAATGATTTCAAAATTATTATCAAAAAAAGAGAGATCTATCAAGTACTTGAAATTGCTACCGATAAAATCGAAGACGTTTCTAATGTAATTGAATCAATTATTATCAAGTACGCTTAATTAAAGAATAATGAGTTTATTAATTGTCATTATCGCATTAGCGTTAATATTTGATTATATCAATGGTTTTCATGACGCAGCAAACTCAATTGCTACAGTTGTTTCCACAAAAGTTTTAACGCCATTTCAGGCGGTATTATGGGCGGCACTTTTTAATGTAGTTGCCTTTTTTATATTCAAAGACCATGCTGTAGCCAATTCTATAAGCAAAACGGTTTTCAAAGAATTTATTACACTTCCTGTAATTTTTTCAGGGTTATTAGCCGCTATTTTTTGGAACCTGCTTACTTGGTGGTATGGTATTCCATCCTCCTCATCACATACGCTCATTGGTGGATTTGCAGGTGCTGCTATTGCACATGCGCTAGTGGAAAAAGGAATAAGTTATCCTTGGTCTAAAATTGTAGACAGTCATACCATTTTAATGACTGTATTTTTTATTTTCTTGGCACCCATTATAGGTATTATTATTTCTGTATTTATCACGGTTGTTACCATTATGCGCAACATTTGGCTTCGCATTGCAATTATCATTGTTGTGACATTAGGTACCGCAGTTTTATTTGATAATTTCGAGACCAATAAGATGAACGAAAACGTTCAAAAGTTTTATGGCATTGATAAATACCAAAAAGAGGTAGCTAGTATTAATGAAGAGCTAGAAACCAAGCAAGGTAACACTGACCTACTTGCAAAGCTAGCGCTGAATCAAGAAAAATTAGATAAAGCAACTGTTTATTATAACCATGTTAAACCACTTATTAACGACTTTGATAACTCAAGTGCAAACGCGATAGCAAAAATTGCAAATGACAGCGGATGGCTTAGTAGTGCTGCAACTAGCAAAATCAAAGATGATGTAAGAAATGCTAATGATTATCTCGTTTTAGAATCTAAAGCGCCATCAGACAAAGCGGCAAAAGCCGAATATGATATTGCTAAAATAAAAACAGAAGGCTACAAAGAGCCACTAAAATTATACTTAGCTGGAACAATTTCTATTGACTCTGCGATTACAGCAGTAAACGCTATTTATCCAATAAAGCCACAGAACGTAGAAATAGTGAAGAAAAAGATTGAAAAATTTAATATCGAAAAATCATTTGCTAGCGAAATTGACAAAGCAGATAATTCAATAATTGTTTATGGAATTTTAATTTCATCACTCATATTTATATTGATATATCTCTACGTAGAAAAAATAAAAACTCCTACTGCATTAACCGTAGGAAACATGTTTAAAAAATTACAGCTCTTTAGTTCGGCTGCATTTAGTATTGGACATGGCGGTAATGATGCTCAAAAAGTAATGGGTATCATTGGTGCTGCATTAATTGCTAGCGGAATTATTCAAGATTTTGGCCAATTACCAAGTTGGGTTCCTATAGCTTGTTACTTATCAATTGGACTTGGTACCATGAGCGGTGGCTGGAAAATTGTAAAAACAATGGGTTCAAAAATCACCAAAGTAACACCACTAGAAGGTGTTGCGGCAGAAACTGCAGGTGCCTTTACTTTATTTTTTACCGGACAAATGGGTATCCCGGTTTCAACAACGCATACCATCACCGGATCTATTATTGGGGTAGGTGCGACAAAGCGTTTAAGTGCCGTTAGATGGGGCGTAACAACCAATTTATTATGGGCTTGGGTACTTACCATTCCTGTAAGTGCAACACTTGCTGCAATCACTTACTTTATAGTTACCCTATTTGTAAAATAGTTTAAAATTTAGGACACTTTAGCTTGAATGCTTTGCTCTTGTTATCCAAAATGTAAATAAGTGAAATCTCTGAAGACTGGTAAGATGTAGAGGAAGCAATTGTGTTTGTGCCGCCTACATCATAGGTAAATCCAGCTCTTACATGATTCCATTCGAGTCCAACATAGGGTATTAAACTTTCTTTAATTCGGCTCCAAAGTCCTGCATATAGTTCAAGTCCATTTTCAGTTCCTAAATAATAACTAAAAGCTCCACCAACAATTAATTCGTTTGTGAGGCCTTGTTTTTGGTACTGAAAACTGGTATGTAGTGATGCTGCATTTGATAAAGAAAAATAAGCACCGCCATGCATGTTTACCCTGCTATTTGTAAAATAAGTAGGCGTAATAAATCCTACAGTTGGTTTTGCAAAATGATAATAAGAGGCACCTACATAAAATATATTGTTATCGGAAGTAGAGCCTGTATATAAAAGACCCGCATTAATATCGGTCGTGTTTTTCGTAAAATTATTACCTAAAATAAGTTCGGCAGTACTGCCTGTAAAACCACCAGCCCTTAATTGGTCTTCAAAATTCGCTTTCAATGGATCAAAACGGTACATGCTATAATTGACCTGAAAACCAATAGCAATAGAATGATTGGCATTTTCATCCAGTGCTTTACTATAACTAACAGATGCTGCAATATTATTATCATTGAGCAATTTATTGCCGCTCTGATCCGATAAGATTAATAACCCCACACTTAATTTATCGTCGTCTTTAATATACTTTTTTAAAATGGGTGCATCCAACGATAATGTTTTTGTTGCATATGCATTATTAAATTCGGGCATCTGCGTTCTACTATTTAAAGCGGCTCTAAGTGATCCACTAAAATTTCCAGTATTGGCAGGATTGATTGTTAGCGGAGATGCAAAAAATTGAGAAAAGTGCGGATCCTGTGCATAGGAATGCCATTGAACAAATAACAGGATTATAAATAAACTAATTTTTCTCATGCTACTTATCTTATTACGCTAATATTTCCTTTGTGAATTTCTAATTCACCACTTAGTAGTTCAATAACAATTTGATACACATAAGTGCCTTGTGCCACTAGCTGTCCATTGTAATAACCATTCCAGCCAAAATTGATATCATTGGTTTTACCATTTGTTTTTTCAAACATTTTTTGACCCCATCTATTAAATACCTGAAACTGCTTTACCTGCTTTACATCTTTGCCTGCAATCACATAAAACACATCATTTAAGCCATCGCCATTGGGTGAAAAGGCATTGGGTAAGGCTATATGTGATCTGTAATAAGCATTTACTTGCAGGGTAGCAGAGTCTTTACAAAACAGTGCTGTCGTTCCTACAATTTTAAATAACCCATTGACATTGGTGGTTAACACAGGCGTCAAACAACCCGTACAACTAAGCCCTTGCGGTGGCGTCCAAACAATTGTAGTTGCTTTATCACCACTATTTATTGGCTGTAGCGTTGTGGGTTCGCCTCTGTACACATCAATTTGTGTAGGATTAAATCGAATCGAAAAAGGAACATACGCAATACTAACTTTATTGTTTGCAATATTCGTTTCAAAAGGACTAAGTCCACTATTTAAATAGGCTACTACCCCTGTTACATTTTGATTGCGTACAATATGCGTAATTGTTACACAGTTTCCGGCAAAAGACTGCGATGTTGCAATCCACACCGAACCTAAAAACTTACTTGCAGGCAGTGTGCTATCTCTATCAAAATATCGTATTTGAGTGGGCCTGTACAAACTAGTGTACTGATTGTCTAAACACACAGTACTTGTTATTTGCAGGCTGTCATTTTTATAACAACGAACAATTAAATTATTAATTGAAAGATCTACTGGAAAAACTTTGATGTTTGCTACTGTAGAGTCTTCACATCCTAAAACACTTATTGCACTTACTTTAACAAGGGTTGTATCTATTACAGATAATACAGGATTTGAACAAGTAACACAACTTAAAGATCCTTTACTCGTAGTCCATTTAATAGACGCCAATTTATCTGGAGCTGTACTATCTTTAAGAACAAGTGTAGTATTTACAAGTACGGTTGTATCGTTTGGAGTAACAAACAATCTGAATTTGAAATCTTTTCTACTAGATGTATTATTTCCTTCATTTAATTCAGCAACAATATTTTCTTCATCAAACACAATTGTAATGGAATCTAAATTTAAACGAGGTGCTTTAACAATATGCGTATAAACTTTTTCGCATTTTCCTAATATGGTTTGATCGGTAGCAAAACTATTAAGCATTTTTATAGGTCCAGCTACGGACGGATAACGATCGTAAAAATTAACGGAAATGCCTGCTGGTATGGTATCATAGCCATTATTGCGCACACCAAATACAACCCGAACACTATCATTTTTATAACAGCTTACACTGTAAATATTAATTTGTCCATCGGCTGCCGGATTACTTACTTGCAAAGTATAGGTTGGAGAATTACTCGTACAAGCGCCAGTACTAGCCACAAGTCTGATTTTATAATTTCCAGGCTTTAAAAAATCGTATAACAAATCTGTACTGGAAGATACCATTTGCTCGTTGGCGCCTAATTCATCAGATACATACCAGTTGTATGTTGTAGCACCATACGATTTATTGATAAAAGTTACAGGATCTTTATAAACGCCCCCTGCAGACGCAATAATTCTTTTATCTGGAGAAAATCTTGCATCTACGCCACAGTTTACTATAACATTAGCTGTGTAAGTACTATAACAACTTGCTGCTGCTGTTAGCGCTTTTAAAACAATTTTATAAGTTCCTGTTGCCGTAAAAGTGTTTGAATAATTATTAGTAGTACTTACAAGAACACCATCCAAATACCACTCATAAGTAAGTGCGCCAACACTTGTATTGATAAAATTTACAGTACTTCCAACCACTGGATGTGGATTGGCATCAAAATTAAAACTAGCTACTATATTATCTGGACATGGGGCAGAACATCCATCACTGGTCAATAAACTTCCTCCATTAAATAAATTGAGAAACGCCATCATACGGTCTGCTTGACCCTGTGTAAACACAGATGGACAAGGGCTTCCGTAGTCCATGAAATTTGAAATATTATCTGGCTCATCCATAGTAAATGGACCAGAAATAGTATCGGTGTTGCACGAATTTTCTGGCGAAGTACATGACGATCCCTTTATACTTCTATCAGGCGGTGTATCACAAACCAAGTCGCCGTCGGTAGTACAATCATTGTTTAAACAATTAGTACCCTGAAAAGTATGTAATAGAGATAAGTAATGACCCATTTCATGTGCAACAAGTGGCGTACTTAAACTACTTACTACAAGTCCACCCCCTGCGCTCGCATATCCACCATAACCCATGCGCTCCCATTTACCACACTCAAAAACACTAGGTTGAATTTCACCCTGTATCGAATTCACCAACCAAATATTGGCATACTTAGATGGATTCCAATTAGAGAGCGAACCGAGCATGCCTCCTTCTAAGTCTACATCTACATTTTGATAATAACTATTGATACGGTCAATGCCATTTGTTTTACCGCCATCAGGTGTTCGGGTTGCCAAACAAAATTGTATGCGTGTATCAACGCCTTTTGGATCGGTACCATACATCCCAAGATGCGCAAAGGCTTTGTTTAATTCTGCAATAGCATCAATAACCATTTGGTCTGTTATGGCAGCAGCGTTTTGATTGACAATATGAAAGACAACAGGTATGGTAACAACAGGTACAGACATAGGAGCAACCACCACATTGTTGTTTCCTATGTTATTTTCAGAAATTCGAATACTGCGTTGTCCTGCAGCCTGCAACACCCAATTTCTAATTTTTTCATTTAGCACATTTTCTCTAGAAACATACATAGGATCTTTACGCAGCAATTGCTGATAGGCATCAGCACCGCATTTTGGCGCCTCAAATACTTGCTGACCCATAGAAGCAAATGCAAGCACAATAAAACCACAAACCAACAACAGTCTACGCATCATAATTTAAGTACAGTTTAATCTTAAACGTAAAAAAGTGAAATAAATGTTTCTAGGCAAGCACAAATTCTAAAAAATAATTGATACAAATCGTTAAAATTATTTATGGGTATGTTAATATTAAGGAATTTATAGTTAATTTTTATTAGCAACTTTTGTTAAAATTGAGCTAGATTTAACTACGATTTGCTGGTAAGGATAATTTTCAATGCTTTACACTGAAAACCTTTAATATGAAACTGCTTCAAACACAGATAACTCAAAGCCCCAATAGTTACATTTCGGTGCTTGAAAGAGATGAGCCTCAATTTATGGCCCCTTTTCACGCCCACCCAGAATTAGAACTTGTATGGGTAAAAGAAAGTCATGGAAAGCGAATAATTGGAGATAAAATAGAGCCATTCAAAGAAGATGACATGGTTTTTATTGGCGAAAACCTTCCACACGTCTGGTTAAATGACGAGACTTACTACAATGGACAGCAAAATCACAAAGCCAAGGCTATTGTGGTATACTTTAATAAAAATTTGTTTGGGCCTGACTTTTACGAGTTAGACGAAGCCAGTAATATCAAAGCTTTATTTGAAAAAGCAAAGCGAGGCATTAAAATTGGCGATGATACCAGAAAAAAAATAGGTGCCAAATTAGAAAAGATGGTCGCTCAAAAAGATTTTGAGCGCGTTATTGGACTTTTTGAAGTGTTACATTTAATTTCTACTGCCAAAGACAACGAACTCATAACAACGGAGGGATACACTAAACCGGTAAGCAAAGATGGTACCGATAGACTTGCAAGTGTATATAAATATGTACATGAAAATTTCAAACAACCTATTTCTTTAAATCAAGTAGCAGAGCTTGCTAATTTAACCCCGCAATCTTTTTGCAGGTTGTTTAAAAAACGAAACAAGAAAAAATTTGTTGAATACCTTAATGATATGCGCATTGCACAAGCATGTAAATATTTAATTGAAACAGACTGGAGCATCTCCGAAGTAGCCTATGCCTGTGGTTACAAATCGGTTTCTAATTTCAATAAATTATTTAAAGAAACAAAAAACTGTTGTCCTAAAGCTTTTAGGGTTCAGTTTGATAAATAGTTTTCGAATACATTTTCGACAATATTTGTTCACTCACTTTTGTATAAAAAAATAGCCGCTCTTACGAGCAGCTATTTTTATGCTTAAAAATTTTCGTAGATCAATTACTTATCCCAGAAAATTTTATTAGTTGCTTTATCGTTTGCACTAACAGCAGCGTAGTTCGCTTTGTTATAAACGTTTTCTGAAGAAGGATATGCCCATCTTGTAGGCGGCGCTACGTTAGTTGGAGTTGCATCATCATTCCAGAATTTTACAGCTGGTAAATCAGTTCTTCTAACTTCAGCCCAGTTTTCAAATGGTTGAATTACATTGTAATGTAACCAACGTTGATTTGAAATAAGTGACTGTCTTGCAGCAGTAGTTGTTGCAAGATCCCAGTTAATACCTGCAGCAGTTTGGTACGCTGTTACTTGAGCAGCAGTGTAAGGCACTACAGCAGGGCTGGTTGTGTTAGTTGTTAACTTACGGATATTATAATATTGCTCTGTAGATTGCTCGATACCTTTATTGTAAGCATCTTTAGCAGCTGTTAAATTACCAGCTTTTAAATGCGCTTCCGCTAAATGGAATGATACTTCTGCAGCGTTAATTAAAATACCAGGGAAGAACAAGTTTCTACTTGTAGTAGAACGGTTGTACATCGATACAGTATTTGTTAAAATTAAAGCGTCTGTAACAGAAGCAGCAGCCATTTGATCGATACCTTTATAAACACCAGCAGCTTTATCTCCTGGTTCAAATAAAACTGGTAAACGTGGATCGCCATTTGTTAACATATGGTTGATCATTGTTGCACCAGCAAGGTTACCATTCCAATCTTCTAAACCACCCTGGAAGTTGCTACCAGCAACTGGTGTGTTTAAGCTAAATACATTGATTTGAACATTTTCTGCATTTGAACTTACCATTGGGAATGTTGCAGGAGCTGTAGCCATTGCAGCGATTTCAGAAGTAGCTCTTGCTGCAAATTCTGTAGAACCAGATACACGCGTAAGCATTCTTAAACGAAGTGAATTACAGTATCTAGTCCAATGCATTTTGTTACCCTTTAAGATAAAATCTTGGGTATTAAACGCTGTTTGAATAGCAGCAGGAATTGTTAAACCATTTAACTCTGTAGAGAAAGCTTTTAAATCATCTAACATTTTAGTGTAGATATCTTGTGCTTTGTCATACTTAGGTAAAGAAGCTAAATAATCTCCACCATTGGCACTTAACATACCAGCAGCAGACCAAGGAAGATCACCATGTACGTCTACCATTTTCTGTGAGTAATCATAGAAATAGATAGTAGCAGCAATCATGAAAATTCTTCTCTCTGCTTGGTCAGCAGGAGATAAAGCTTTGTTGATTTTTACCAACTCTTTGTACTGAGATAAAAAGTTGTAATAAGAATTCCAATGATCAGAAACAGCACCACCACCAGGGATGTACTGACCTGTTGCATTAGACCAACCCACAGACTGTGTGTAGCGGTTGTTGGTAATTCTTTGAACCACAAAGTAGTTCCAGTAACCTGGCATGATATAACCAAGGTTTGAATTCACGAATCCAGAAAATTGCTTCTCTACAGAAGATACCGCAATTTTAGAAGGATCTGTATAGCTATCAGCGAAGTCTGCTTTCTTACAAGAAGAAACTGCAAGCGCTACTGCTAAACTTGAAATGAATAATATTTTTTTCATATAATTTTTTTAAAATTTTCAGAGAAATTAAACCTTAGAAAGAAGCTCTTAACATTACACCAAAGCTTCTAGTTGAAGGGTTACCACCTGCGTTGGTTAGGTTTTGAGCCCAACGTGAACCTGCAGTAGTTTGCTCCGCATCTAAGTGTTTAAGTGTACGATAGATATAAAATAAGTTACGTCCAAATACAGAGAACTGTAATTTTTTCGCACCAATCATGCTAGCAACTTTAGTTGGCATGTTATATCCAATGGTAACTTCTCTCATCTTAACATATGAATTCTCTACGATGTATAAATCATAACGAGATGCACTGTACTGAGGACCACCCCAGTTGTAAGTATTCCAGTAATAATAAGATTGAGGAACAATGTTATCATTTTTAGAACCGTCAGCTTTAACACCTGGTAATAACATACCATCATTAAATACTTTTTCACCCTGAGGACCAGCAGCTGCATTGGTTTGTGTATACTTACCAGACGTTTTGTCTTTGTAGTAAGATAAACCACCGCTTTCTTTATCCATAAACTGTAAGCTCTCTTCTAATAAACCACGGCTAATCATCCAGTTAATACCAGTAGGCATAACATAACCACCATAACGGAAGTCGATCATCGCGTCAAAAGTAAAGTTCTTATACTTAACAGTGTTAAACCAACCGCCAATTAATTTAGGCATTGCGTTACCCACTTTGTACATTTTGTTAGGATCAACAGCATAGATACCGTCAGGTCTAACAATTTGCTCACCTTTTGCATTTGTTAATACAGGGTGCGCATAAAAATCTCCCATTGGTTGACCAACAACAGATTTTAATTGAGCAGCGTTACCATCATAATCGGCGTGTAGTAACTCCGTTAAACCTGGTGCTAATTGCTCTACTTTATTTGCATTTTGGCTTAAGTTAACACCAGTTTCCCAACTAAAGTTTGCTTTTTTGATAGGGTAACCGCTAAGCGTAATTTCAATACCCGTATTTCTAAGGGTACCTACGTTTGCTAAAATTGAATTAGCTCCTGAAGTTGATGGTAATGAAAGTGGTAAAATTTGATCTACAATTTGTGCATTATAATAGCTCGCTTCAAAAGTTACACGATTGTTGAACAATCTTGTTTCTAAACCAAATTCAAACTCTTTCTTTTGCTCTGGTCTGATTGCATCATTACCAAAGTTCATTGGAATATTTGTAAATAATACTGGATTACCACCTTGGCTACCTAAAGTATTTTGACCATAAGCAACGTTTGCTAAATATGGATCCGGGAAGTTACCCACGATACCCCATGAGCCACGTAATTTACCATATGATAACCATGATGGCATTTTAAGCGCGTCAGAGAAGATAAAGCTTGAGTTAACAGAAGGGTAAGCAAAACTATTGTTATTAGGATTCATGGTAGAAGTACGGTCTCTACGAACAGTTGCTTCCACAAATAAATAGTCTTTGTAGTTCGCATTAAAAGTACCCAAAAAGGCATCTTTAGTAATTGCCATACGAGAAGACCCTTGACCAGGTACGTTCATTGACGCAGCGATGTCATATAAATTTTCTGTACTTAAACCACCAGAAGTACCACGTGTAATACGCAACATGCTTTCGTCTGTAGCAGTATAACCACCAAGTGCACTAAGTTCTAAATCTTTGTTGATTTTTTTAGTGTAGGTTAATAACACGTCACCATATAATGTGGTGTTTTGTGTTTGACCTAAACCAAAATAACCAGAGTTACCAAAAGCTAAAGGAACTTCATTTGGTTGTCTAGTTTCATCTTTAGCAGATGTAAAGTCTGTAGCGATACGCGTACGTAACTTTAAATCAGGTAAGATTGCATAGTTGTTGGTCATGCTCGCAATTACACGGTTACTCACCTCTAATAATTGGTGCATTTTTACACGGTATGCATAATCAGCAATATCACCTTTAAAGCCACCGCCAGCAGTAAAAATATTTTCTGATGGTGTAGCACTTTGTTGGGTTCCAGTACGGTATCTGTAACCTTTAGAAGTTACCGCTTTATTCATGTACCACGCACCATTATCAAAACGACCAATCATACCTGTAAAGTTGTTGATCATACGATCAATTGAGTAAGGACGGTTGTTGATCGTTTGGTTGATATAGTTAACCATTACATCAGTAGTAAACTTAGGCGATAATCTAAAACTTGTATTCAAGTTCATGGTATTTTTTTCACTACCAGAATTCATACTAATACCTTCGTTTGCTTGTCTAGTTAAAGAGAAACGAATGCTCGCATTGTCAGTTGCTTTAGAAACCGCAACGTTAACACTTGAGTTCGTTGCTGTTTGGAATAAAGCATCGTAGTTATTAGGTTGTGCAGAGTAAGGAATAATACGGTTGTCCCAAGTTAAAATTGGTTGACCATCAAATTTAGGACCATAGTTGATACTAAAATTAAGCAAGCTTCTTGTTTCTTTAATACCATCACCATTTAAGTCATGATATAGGAAACCAGCGTCATCTTGACCACCGTTGTTGATTACGTTTGAAATACCATATCCACGAACGTTTTGATATCTTGGTAAGTAAGCAATTTTATCAATGCTGTAGTTTGTAGAAACGTCTACACCTAAGCCTTTTCTATTCTTGCTTGCTTGTTTTGTAGTAACTAATACAACACCGTTTACAGCTTCAGAACCATAAAGCGCTGCAGCAGATGCACCTTTTAAGATAGAGATGTTTTCGATATCTTCTGTTTGAAGATCCAATAAACCATTACCTCTTAAACGTTGGTCACCCCAGTAGTTGTCATTTCTAACTTCACCGTTACGGATTGGAATACCATCTAATATAATTAGAGGATCGTTTTTACCAGTGATAGAGTTGATACCACGGATGTTGATGTTTACTGCAGAAGTTGCACCACCTGGTGTAGCAGAGATACGAACACCTGGCGCCTTACCATAAAGGGCAGTCGCAAAGTTTGGTGTACCAGCATCAGTGATTTGCTCAGCACTAATAGTACTTGTAGCATAACCTAACGCTTTTTGCTTTTTAGAAATACCAAGAGAAGTTACAACTACATCATTTAAGGCACTAGTTCCTGGCGCTAAAGAAAAGTCAACGGTTGTTTGACCGCCAACTACAGCTTCTTTGCTTTCGAAACCCACAAAAGAAACAACGAGTGTTGCTTTTGCACCTGCTTTGATTGTGAACTTACCTTTTGCATCTGTCATGACACTGTTAGAAGTGCCTTTAACAGACACTGTAGCGCCAGAAAGTTCTGCGCCAGTGTTGTCTTTTACAACACCCGATATTGCTTTGTCTTGGGCAAATAATGTAGTGCCCGCAAACATCAATACAAGGAGTGTCAGTAAACGAATTTTTGTCCTCATTGTTTAGAATTTTGGTTAAATAAAAATCTTGAACCGGATTATCGTTTTAATAGTCCAGCGCTAAAATTTAGCATCTTAAAGTTCAACCTTATTTAGATTGAATTATTCAATTAAATTATCAATTTTTAGCCCTCAATTAACATATTCTTTGCATTTGGGCGTTAAAATTGACTTAGTGTAAAATATACATAGTAAAATCCGCTACTTTAACTTGTAACTATCTTAAAAACAAGGGCTTCGGTTTGTTTAACCATCGATTTATCGGTGGTAAACAAAACCACCTGGCCATCATTTTGGGTAAATTTTACCTTTTGTGGACCACCTATCGCCGATACGCCTTTAACTTTTACGCCTGCTGGTAAGTTAACCGAGAGTGAATTTTCAACTATTTCATTTTCTGCTACCTGATATATCGCATAAATATTTGTGCCTTTTTTGGTGAACGCCCATTTGCCCTGACGTGGTAAATTAGGATCCGCTTCTGTGTCGTAAACCGCTTCACTATTGATTTTCATCCATTTACCAATGGCTTCCAAGCGGTTGTATGCAAGTGAATCCCATTCACCATCGGGTCCAGGACCTACGTTTAAAAGGAGGTTTCCATTTTTAGAAATAATATCAGTAAGCATATGAATCACTTTTCGAGACGACTTGTACTGATCTCCGGGTACATATGACCATGAGTTACCAAGTGTGATACAGCTTTCCCAAGGATACGGCAAATAGGTAGCAGGCACTTGCTGTTCTGGCGTAACATAATTTTCATACTCACCATGCACTGTTCTGTCAACAACGAGTAGGCCCGGTTGGTGTGTTCTGGCCATCGCCGCAATTTTAGGCATATCGATATCCTGGTTATGCGTGATGGTTCTTTGCCATTCGACAGTGGTATCAATGCTACTTTTAGGTCTTACCCATCCACCATCAAGCCATAAAATATCCATGGTACCATACCCAGTCATAAGCTCCTGAATTTGGTTGTAGGTAAATGTTTTAAAATCTTCCCAACGCTGCGGATATTTTTTTGGATCGTAAGAAACGTTTCTGTCTTTTGGTGGAAAATAACGCCACCAATAATCTTTGGTATTCCAATCGGGTTTTGAAAAATACGCACCTGTCATGAGGCCTTGATTTCTAAATGCATTAAAAACTTCTTTTGCAATATTTGCTTTTGGATTGTTAGCAAATGGTGATTTTGATCCGGTTATTTTATAATCTGTTTCTTTGGAATCAAACATGCAAAAACCATCGTGGTGCTTGGTTGTAAAAACAACATATTTCATACCTGCATCTTTTGCAGCAGCAGCCCAACGTTCTGGATTAAATTTTACTGGATTAAAAGTAGTTTGTAAATTTTCGTAGGCTTTCAAGTAGGTATACCAATCCGCCGAATAAGGTCCCCTGCGCTGCGTCCAGCCTTCGTCTTCAGGACAAATGCTCCAACTTTCTACCACGCCCCACTGGCTGTAGGTGCCCCAGTGCATGAGTAATCCAAATTTTATTTTTTGCCAAGCCGCTAATTTTTCACGCACTTTAGCATCAGCGGGTAATGTATATTTTAAACTTGCTGTGTGCTCTTGCGCAATAGTATTATTTGCTTTTGCAAAAAATAAAATAGCGGCAATCAATATTATTTTTTTCATAGTTTATTTTTTAATCCAAATAAGTTTGCTGTTTAAATTATTTTTTATTCCGTTTTCAAATTGCATAGTAGCCGTTAATTCATTGCCGCCACTACCATCATAATACGCCACTCTAATTTTATGGTATCCTTTTTTAAGGGCTGCTTTTCCGGCCGCCTCAACAGATCCATGGTCACCATCATTGTTTACCACTTCTTCATCATCGATGTATAAAATACTACCATCATCGGAGCGTGTCGTAAAATGATAGATACCGTCTTTTTCAATTTTTAAATAGCCATCAAATAGCAAACTAAATTCTGATGCACGCTTTTTTACGGCCACGCTAATATCTTGTGTAACGCCTGTTACTGCTGGTGTTAAAGCAGGTAGTGCTGCTAAATTTTGTTTACCCTTTGTTTCAAAATAGGTATAGGCTACGCCGGGTTGTAAGGCACCGCTTATTTTTACAGCAGGCATCCAAGTGTATGCCCTAGCGGATACTTCCGCTACTTTACCAGGTAGTTTTGTATTGTCAAAAATTTGTGCTTTAACAAGCGTTGTTTTTGTAGGTGTAAACGGCGCGGTATACGTTGGAGACGCCTGTGTTGGATTGGTTCCATCGGTGGTATAATGCACTACGGAGCCTGCTGGTGCAACTAGCACAACAGTTGGAAGCTGCGCACCATTTGCATACGTAATTTCTATTTTTGGTTTTGCAGCAAATGCGCCAAAATTTTCAATTTTAAGTGCATAGGCATATGGCGCTTTTATCATAGCTGGCTTGTAAGCTGGCATGCTTACCACAATATCATTTCCTTGTTTTTTCCATGTGCATTTTTCTTTGGTTGCAACAAAAGAAATGTTGGTACCAGTAGGTAAATCAAGGTCTTTAATAACGTACTCGCCATTATTATTAAACTTGGGCGAGATGGCGTACAATGCATTGCTAGTAGGGTTATACGTAAAATAAAAATCTTTTTCTTTACTGTCCTTAATTGACGCTTGTGAAGTGCGTATCCAGCGTCTGGTGTTGTAAATAGCTTCGCCATTTTCTTGTAACCAAGCTCCTATTTGCAACAAACGCTCCTGCATAATAGGTGGGATTTTTCCGTGGTCATCAGGTCCAATATCTAATAAAAAATTGCCGCCTCTACTTACTTTATCTACTAATGCTAACACCAGTGATTGCGCCGAATTATAATCCCAAATATCTTCTTCTTTATTGTAGCCATATGAGTATCCCATACCCCTACTTTCTTCCCAAGGATGATCTTCAAAATCTAAATCAGGTTGGTACTCTGGCGTGTATACACCACCATGATGAAAACGAATACCACTGCCCCATCTATCATAGGTAACAATCTTTTCTTTTACTGGACTTTCGTTATACAACCACGCTAAAAACTCAGGAGATTTCCATTTTGCATCTGACAGGTCCCAATCACCATCTGTCCAAAAAACATCGGGCTGATAGGTATTAATGAGGTCTTTCATTTGTGGCCACATATGATCACTTACATATTTATTGATGTCCGATTTATAGAGTGGGTTGTACCATTCGTACAGTGAATAATACATACCAGCACGCACGCTTGTCTTTCTTACAGCTTTAAATAAATCACCCAATAAATCTCTTTTAGGACCACTCGTTACACTGTTCCAAGGAAAGCCCCAGGTTTTATCTGCTTCTTTACTAGGCCACATAGCAAAGCCATCGTGGTGCTTACTCGTTAACACAATATATTTTGCACCTGACTGCTCAAACACTTTAGCCCAGGCATCCGGATCAAAACGATCTGCCTTAAACATAGGGCCAAATCCATAGTAAGACATATCGCCATAATGCAGTTTGTGAAATTGTTTGCGCACGTTGTCTTTGTCTGCTTGCAAACCATTTTGGTACCACTCCGAGTAACTATGTTCTGGCCCCCATGATGGAACACTATATGCACCCCAATGAATAAAAATGCCAAATTTTTCGTTCATAAACCATGAAGGAACGGGTCTCGAATCGAGCGACTCCCAATTAGGTTGGTAGTTTTGTGCAGTAAGTTGTAACTGCAGCATGCTTATAAGTAAGCAGCAAGCGATCCATTTTTTCATACACAATTTTTATTTTTTTTCTGAAGATACATCTGTTACACATCTAAATCCAGTGTGCTCAAGTCCGGTGTCAGTGGCGGTTTTCATACGCGCAGATACGCGGTAACTTGCACAATAAGATGCATGACATAAAAAAGATCCACCACGCACTACTTTTTTTGGAATGGTAGGTTCGTCCGGATCAAAACTTTTATTACTCCCGGTAGGATTTTGCAAATTTTGTCCTGCTACACTTGCATAGTAATTGGCATCATACCAATCGGAACACCATTCCCAAACATTGCCACTCATATCATACAATCCGTAAGCATTAGGTGCGTATTTAGCAACGGGTGCAATACGCATATAACCATCTGCTCCCGTGTTGGTGTTTGGAAAAGTTCCTTGCCAAATATTAGCCTTCGTAGCTCCCTTTTCGATGGGCTCATTGCCCCAAGGAAATGTTTGATTTTTTAGTCCACCACGCGCTGCAAATTCCCACTCTGCCTCTGTAGGTAAACGCTTGCCAGCCCAACGGGCATAGGCATTAGCATCATCCCATGAAATTTGCGTTACCGGTTCACTGTCTTTTCCTTTAATGTTACTTCCAGAGCCACGCGGATGTTTCCAATTGGCTCCTTTTGTCCAAGCCCACCAAGATGCAGGGTTGTTCATATCAACTGGTGTAGAAGACATTACAAATACAAGTGATGATGCTACTAATAATTCGGGCGCCGGCTTTGGTGTGCCAGGAGGCAATTGTTTTTTTATTTCATTCCAATCCGGATTTTTTTCGGCGGTGGTAACATAGCCAGTTGCTGCCACAAATTTTGCAAACTGTGCGTTGGTTACTTCGGTGGTATCCATCCAAAAACTAGAAACGGTAACATTATGTTGCGGATATTCATCGACACGTCCAGTTTTATCGGAACAACCCATCATAAAGCCGCCTCCACTTATTAGAACCATACCTGCTTTATTTGCAACACCTTTTACAATACTTAATGTATCTGCACCGCCACCAACACCAAACCGGTTAGGGATATTACTGGTACAGTGTAATATCGAATCTTTTTTTGCTTGAATAGAATCTTGAATGGCTTTTGCAGCATTGTCTCCAGAAGTACATGCCCAAAAAAGCATGCAACAAAAAAATATTGATTGATATAATATGAATGCTCTTTTCAATGCTAAAAATTAAAGTTATTTATTTCTTGCAGTGGTAAATTATTTACAACTGCTTGCTCTGCCTCCGTAGCTAAGTTATACATTGTTTGTACAATGTTTTTATTTTTTGTAGCAAGATCATTTAATTCACTTGGATCATTTGCCAAATTAAAAAGTAGTAATGAGGTTTTACCACCACGCTTATCAATTACTAATTTCCAATTATTATACCTAACACCTTGCACTTCTTTTTGCGGTGCAAAGGCATAAAATGTATTACGCACGGGTTTATTATTAACGATACTTTCAATGATAGGTTTTCCATCAATTACTGTAGCAGTTGGTATTTGAGCGCCTGCCACTTGTAAAAAGCTTGTAAACAAATCTACCCCACTATATAAGTTTTCACTGATAACACCGGGCTTAATGACACCTGGCCATTTTATAAAACACGCCGACCTTACACCGCCTTCAAAACGCTGCTGGTATTTTCCATCCCGTAATACGTGTTGTAAACTGGTATCTACTAGACCAAATTTTCCATAGCTGTCTTCTAACTCTTGGTATTTTTCTACGAGCGGTCCGTTATCGGAATGAATAACTATAAGCGTATTTTTTTCGAGTCCCAATTGTTTAAGATACCCTGTTAAAACACCCACTGCATAATCGATGTAGGCAACTGCGTCACCAAATGCACCATAGTTAGAACGTCCTTCAAAACCTTTTGGAATAAAATAAGGCGTATGTGTTTCAATATTAGCGTACTGCAAATAAAATGGTTGTTTACTAGCCGCTTTCTCTTTCATAAACGCACAAGCTTCTCTAATAAATTGAGCAGGCAGTTCTGCTAATTCGTTATTATTTAATTCTTTTACTTTTTCACTATTACGCATAAGCGGAATGGGTGGATACCCTCTAGATCCTGTATTACCAAGCCTTTCAGGACCATGGTCGTTGGGGTAAGGGATGCCAACATAGCTATCAAAACCATGTGCGGGTGGTAAAAATTTTGGTAAGTGACCTAAATGCCATTTACCCACTAGCGCCGTTGCGTAGCCTACTTTTTGTAGTTGTTTGGTAAACGTAATTTCTTTGCTACTATCAAGCCCATTGGTATTGGATGGAAATAAAACACCCAGTCCGGTTCTATCATTTACGCGCGGACTATAGCGCCCTGTCATAATAGCCGCACGCGTTGGTGTGCAGGTTCCATGTGGTGCATAAAAATTAGTTAAGCGGGTTCCCTCTTTTGCTAGCGCATCTATATGCGGTGTTTTATAATA
>JBEDIY010000017.1:0-36381 GCA_041173245.1 Bacteroidota bacterium
AATTTGTTCTATCAAAAAACCCGGTAATATCAACAATGTACCTAATCCAAATATGGCCAGTAAAAAAGTAGTACCAGAAATGGTTGCTGGTTTTTTTCTAACAAGTACATTATACACCGCAAATGCTATAGCACCAGCGAGCGCCCATATGTCACCCACCGAAAAAGTAAATGACAAAAGGGTTTGTAAACTTCCTTTAGAAATCAGTAATAATATACCAGACAAACAAATGAGCATGCCTGTTAGTCTAAATGCATTGATGCGTTCGCCAATAAAAACAATGGCAAATACAGTGGCAAAAATAGGAGAGGATGTAGTGCTAATAAGCGCCATATTAATGGCAGTAGTATAATGTCCAGAGATATATAAACAAGTATTGAATATCGCAATACCACTAAGCGATACCCAAAAAAGATAGGCTTTGTGTTTATTTAAAATATGCCACTCATTTTTAAATGTATTCAATGCAATCGGAAGCATTAATAGAGTAGCCAACGACCATCTGCAAAAAGCTAGTGTGATAGGGGGTATTTGACCATTAACACCTCTTGCGATTACAAAATTACCCGCCCAAATAGTAACTGCCACTGTTGCAAGTAGCATGCCTATGTATTTGTTGTTACGGGCGTCCACCAGCAAAGTCTATTTCGTAATTGCCTTTAATACGCTCGATGGGAGGGTTAAAATAACCAAATTTAACTTTTGGAAATTCTTCTGCAATAAGGCTCATGAGTTGCTTAACACCTAACATTTCACCGGTTTCATTGACGCCAATTTTTCCCATATACCAGTCTGGATCAATATTAAAATTGCGCCATTGTATCATCGATAAATCTGTGTCTATAATTAGTTTTCGTAGCGCCTCATATTCTTCAACACTATCAGTCATGCCCGGAAAAACAAAATAATTAATACTCGTCCATCCGCCATAACTATGCATTACTTTTAAACTCTCAATGATATCTTCAAACTGATAATTATTGGGTCTGTAATAAGGTTCGTAAATATGTTTGCGTGCCGAGTTGGTACTTACCCTGATACTATTTAAACCCACTTCGCATAAGGCCTTTACGGCATCTGGTTTAGAACCATTTGTATTAATATTAATACTGCCTTTATCCGTATGTTTTCTAATTTCAATAATGGATTCTCTGATGGTTTCCCACATAAGAAGTGGTTCACCTTCGCAACCTTGTCCAAAACTAATGAGTGGGAAAGGGGCATTTTTTAAATGCGGTACCGTAAATTCTACAATCTCTTCGGCAGTAGGTTTAAAGGTTAAACGGTCCTGCGTAGAAACGATGGTTTCATCGGATGGTTGAAAAGAAATACATCCAATGCAATTGGCATTACAAGCGGGTGAAGTAGGAACGGGACATTCCCATCTTGATAAAGAAAAATTTCGTGCAGCAGGACATGTGTAAGTCATGCAACAATTTTCCATCAAATGTTTTACGAGCCTGTTGTGCGGATAATCGGCCAATAATTTTTCGGTACCTGAAGCAATTTTTTCATCATCATATCCGGCGCACTCTTGTCTAATATCTTGTTCAATTCTTACGGCAGGAACATAGGTCTTATTATCTAACCAACCTGCTGCTGTGTAGCAAAATAAGGGTAATGTAGGCGCTTCCGCTTCTGTTTCATATGCGGCAATATATAAACCCGTATGCGCAGGAGGAATAAATGCGGCAACGGCCCATCCCTTATCACACAAACGCATTTCACCCGTTTCAACATCAAGGCCAATGCCACGTCTCCCCGGTAATTCATATAAATTTCCCCCTTCAGGAAGTTCTATCCAATCGGCAGGATCAATCGGCATGGCATCCCAGCCAGTACGTCCAACCACATACAAACTTGTGTCTTCGTATATATTTCCTTCTCCGTCTGAATATAGTATGTAGGGTGACTGTTGTAGTGGACTGGCCATGTTATTTATTTAAGCGTTCTTGACAAAATACATTAAATGCTGTTTCATCTTCTTTTTCGACAGCAGATTCTATTTGTTTTTGAAACAAGGTATTCTTTTTATAATCTAATGTGAGTAGTCCGTCTTTTAAAACGACATTTTCAAAAGCGTCCCAGCTGTATCTCTTTTTTGGAAAACTGTTCATCACAACCTCGTCATTGTCAAAAGCAATTTCTTCCGGAAATTTAACTTGTTTTTCAATGACTGCAGCAGCCACATATATGAATGCTAGCCATGATAAATAGGGTTGTAAAAAAATACCCCATGCACCTATTAAAAGTGCGATTCTATAAAGCGAGGGTCTACCTTTTTTTTCTTTTAATATTGTAAACGCAGTCCAAGCAATCATGGAAAGCAGAATGGCTATATATATAAGTGTGCGCTCATAGCCATGTAAAAAAATTTGAAGCGAAAGTAAGAGGGCTGCAATAGTGATCATTAGTATGCTCACCGTATTGATAAATACAAATGAGCGTTTTTTTAGAACAATAATGTATTCGTATACTTTACCTGCCATGCTATTCATTTGAAGGGTTATTTTTAACCATCAAATTACACATACACCACAATAAGTGAGCACCTACATTGCTGTCCCAATCGGTTTCGCCTACACCCACTTCTACAATGTCAAATCCAATGAGTTGTTTACCGCTGGCTACTATTTTCTTGAATAAATATAAAATCTCTTCGCTTTCAAAGCCGCCCTGAACAGGTGTTCCCGTGTTAGGGCAAAGTTTTGGATCTAATCCATCAATATCAAAACTAATATACACCAGTTGAGGAAGTTGATTGACAATTTCATCTGTTATTTGCTTCCAAGTTTCACCTTCGTATTGCCTGGTTTTAATGTCTTTGTCAAAATAGGTAACAACTCTTCCATTGCTATTATTGATATAGTCCCACTCTTCACTACAAAAATCACGAATACCCACTTGAACCAGTTTTTCAACATCTTCTATTTCGTTCAGCACATTGTACATAACAGATGCATGCGAGTAGGTAAAATGCTCATAGCTTTTTCTTAAATCACAATGGGCATCAATTTGTAAAATACCAAAACTGCCATGTTTTTCTGCTAGTGCTTTGATGTAGCCAAAAGGAGTGCTATGGTCGCCTCCAATAAGACCCACTTGTTTCCCTTGCTTGAGTAGTTCACTGGTTTGTTCGTATACCCAGTTATTAAGCATCACACCACCTTCATTAATTTCTTTTAAGCTCTTACACATGAACTTGTTATTTCCAACAAGTTCACCTTTTGAGATATAGTCAATAAAAAGTTCGGCCTCTTTGCGTAAATAGTCACTTTTTAAAAGAATTTTTTTATTGGTTTCTCTTAAATAGAATCCTTTTTTCCAGCCATCTGGCACATCGATATCTAGTAAATCTACCTGAATACTAGCCTTCCAAATATGTTCTGCGGCTCTTGAAGTGCCTGCTCCATAACTTACCGTTACTTCCCATGGAACGGGTAGTAAAATGAGGCTAGATTCCTCCTCGGAAAAAGGGAGGCCAAAAATGTTGTTGTTAGGGTTTCCGACATCATTCGGGTCAAAGTTGGATAATTGGCTCATACTGGGTTGTATTGAAAACAGGGCGCAAGTTAGCAGCTATTTTTCGAAATACGTTAAAGATTCTTCAATGCTTAAACAAGACCATAAAGATTATCCAATTTAGGCTACTTTTGTATTAGAAATTAGTGTTTTTATGAAAAAGACCCATATTATCCTTCTGCTTTTGATTGCCGCCTCTATTGTCGTGCTTATTAGCTACACCGGTGATTTAACCACCTACGAGACTATTGCCTCTGCGCGTGAAAAGGAAGGCAAATTTGTGAATTTGATAGCTAAAATTGACAAAACCCAGCCGCTTGTGTATGACGCTGTAAAAGATCCTAATTATTTGACATTTACTGCGGTAGACACTCTTGGCAATTCTATCAAAGTAATTTACCACAACAACAAGCCAACCGATATGGAAAAAAGTGAGCGTTTGGTGTTAAAAGGTAAAGTGCAAAATGGTCAATTTGAGTGTAAAGATATTTTATTAAAATGTCCATCTAAGTACAAAGACAATCCCAATTCAATAGATAAAAGTCAAACAACCTATTCTAACTAACTGCATCAATTAATTTTTATTCAATGAATTATATCGGCGAACATTTGTGGCTTGGACAAGCAGGGCATATTTTTAATTTAGTTTCTTTTGTTGCTGCTGTTGTTGCAACAATTGCCTTTTTTTTGGGTGGGGTAGCAGACCCAAATGATCCCAATGCAAAAAGTTGGATCAAAATTGGGCGTATTTTCTTTATTGTTGAAGCCATCTGTGTTTTTGCAACTTTTTCACTCCTTTACGTCATTATTTCCAATCACTATTTCGAGTACAAATATGCTTACATGCATAGTGATAAGTCATTGCAGCCCGAATATTTATTGAGTTGTTTTTGGGAGGGTCAAGAAGGTAGCTTTATGCTTTGGAGTTTTTGGCATTGTATTTTGGGCTTTGTTGTGATGTTTACTGCAAAAAAATGGGAGGCCGGCGTTATGTCTGTTATCTCTTTTGCACAAGTGCTTTTAGCATCCATGGTGCTTGGTGTTTATTTTTTTGGTCATAAAATTGGGTCAAGTCCTTTTTCATTGTTAAGAAATGAAATGGATTGGCCAATACTCAGTAGACCCGATTATTTAACACTTATTAAAGATGGTACGGGTTTAAATACGCTTCTTCAAAATTATTGGATGGTAATTCATCCGCCGATATTGTTTTTAGGTTTTGCTAGTACTATTATTCCTTTTGGATATGCGATGGCGGGCTTTATGCGGAAATCTCATGATTGGTTAAAATCTGCAATTCCTTGGGCTTCTTTTTCGGCAGCTATACTTGGTTTAGGAATTATGATGGGTGCCGCTTGGGCTTATGAGAGTTTATCATTTGGCGGTTACTGGGCATGGGATCCTGTAGAGAACGCTTCTTTGGTGCCTTGGTTAACACTTGTTGCTGGCCTGCATACCAACATGATTGCTAAAAGCACTGGCTATTCTCTCCGTCCAACTTATTTCTTTTACATCGTTTCTTTTTTGTTGATTTTATATTCTACTTTTTTAACAAGAAGCGGCATTTTAGGAGACACTTCGGTGCATGCATTTACCGACCTAGGCATGAATACCCAGCTACTTGTTTTTCTTTTGATTTTTGTGATTCCTGCATTTACCATTTTTGCCATTCGTTACAAGTCTATTCCCTCAATTGCTAAAGAAGAAGAAACAAGTAGTAGAGAGTTTTGGATGTTTATTGGATCCTTGGTGCTCTTTTTAGCAGGTATGGTTATTATTGCTAAAACATCTACGCCGGTAGCTAATAAATTATTTGGTACCAATATTGCGCCTCCCGAAGATCCCGAATTTGCGCACAATCAAATTCAAATTTTTGTTGCCATTGTATTAGGCTTACTAACTGCGGGTACACAATTTTTGAAATATAAATATACCGATACCAAAAAACTGGTAAAAAATATTGTTTGGCCTGTGTTAGCGGCAGCTATTATTAGTTTACTCATTGCATTTTTTGGAGATGTTAATTACACTAAAAAAGGACCGGTATTTTTATTTGCCATTCACTTAGCCATTTTTACGGCCGTATATGCTGTTACAGGTAACTTATCATATATCTGGTTGGTATTAAGGGGTAAGTTAAAAGCAGCAGGCGCTTCTGTGGCACACGTTGGTTTTGGTTTGATCTTAGTAGGCATTTTAATTTCTTCTGCTAAAAAAACAGTGCTAAGTTGGAATACAACTGGCATTACGCCATTAGCACAAGCTGCCCCGGGTGAAAAAAATCCAGCGGGTAATCCTGCCGAAAACTTAACGCTCTTTAAAGGTGTTGAAACCGACATGGGTAAGTTTATGGTGAATTACAAGCGTGACACTTTAAACGAAGCCGATCGAAAAAAATATTATGAAATAAGCTTTACAGCAAAAGACGGATCTGAATCTTTTAATTTATACCCCGATGTTATTAAAAACAACAAGGGCATGGAGGGCTTTGCGGCCAATCCAGCTAGCAAACATTACTGGTACAAAGATATTTTCGTGTACATCACTTCGTTCCAACAAAATGACGCTTCAGACACCACCCGTTTTGTTGATAAGGAAATTAAAGTAGGGGATACTATTTTTTACAGCAATGGACTTATGGTTTTTAAAAGTGTATCCGTAAATCCGGCTTCTAAAAAAGATGTATTACTCCCCGGCGAAACTGCATTATTTTTAAACGTAGATGTAACAGCTAGAGATGGCAGAAAATACAGTGCGATGCCTGGTATAGCCATCGACAATTCAAATATTCGTCAAATTTCTGATACCGTTGTGGCACAATCTTTAGTGTTACAATTTAATAAAGTAATGGATCAAGAAAAAGGCATTTTGCAAATGGGGGTTAAAGAAAGTGGTGCAATTACCGATTTGATTACATTAAAAGTTTACGAGTTCCCTATGATTAATCTGTTATGGTTAGGTGTTATATTGACGGTTATAGGATTTGTAATGTCCATTATTCAGCGCTATAAAGCCTTAAAAAACAACCTAAAAGTTTCATAATTCATCGCATGCGGTTATCACAAAAACATATTATTTGTTTGGTGCTTTTTTTCTTTACCGCAACTGTATTTGTTACTGCGCAACAGCGCGGACCCCTTGATACCATGCGTGTGAATGCATACATTACGCCCGAGGGCGATACTATTCCAGAGTCTGTACTACCACCCGTAGAAGTGTATGCTAAACTTACGGGACATTGGAAAAATTATTGGGCCGATTGGACGAGGCTCAGAAACGCAGTATATGTAACCTATCCATATGCTATTGCTGCAAGCCGAATCATGAATGAAGTAAATGTCAAATTAAGTGGGGTAACCGATACGAAAAAGCGTAAAGCCATTATTAAATCTCGTGAAAAGGAACTAAAAAAAGAATTTGCTGATCAGCTTGTGAAATTATCGGTGTATCAGGGAAGAGTACTCATGAAACTTATTAATAGACAAACAGGTAACAACTGCTACGAAATCATTTCAGAATACAAAGGGTTTTTTAATGCTGCTTTTTGGCAAACCATCGCTTTTGTTTTTGGAAGTAATTTAAAACAACCTTACAATCCAAAAGGAGATGATGCCGACATGGAAAAAATTGTATTGGATGTAGAAAAAATGTATGGATACAAAAGTTAGCGGTATTTGTACAGCAGTTTTTTAAATAAATCCCTATCTATCATCTCAGCGCCTAAACTTTCTAAATGCTCGGTGTATACTTGACAATCGATGAGCACAATGCCTTCCGCTTCTAATTGTTTTACGTAATTGATAAATGCAAATTTGCTTGCATTGCTTTCGCTATTAAACATACTTTCTCCAAAAAATAGTTTACCCATTTTTATGCCATAGAGTCCACCCACAAGGGTGCCATCTCTCCAGGCTTCGGCGCTATGGGCAATGCCTTGTTGGTGCAATATATTGTAGGCATTTTCAACGGCTGGTGTGATCCAAGTGCCCTGCTGACCCGCACGCTTAATTTTTTTACAATGTGCAATAACCTGATCAAAAGCCGTATTGGTTTTAAAAACAAATTCTTTCCTTTTAATCACCTGCTTCATGGTAGCACTTTCTTTTAAATTGGCAGGGTAGATTACAAACCTGGGGTTAGGACTCCACCATAGTGGTGTTTCTCCTTCATACCATGGAAAAATACCTTCTTGGTATGCCTTAATAAGTCTTTCTGTGCTTAGGTCTCCGCCCATGGCAAGTAGCCCGTCTTCGAGCGCATCCTCGAGTGGCGGGAACCAAATGTTTTCATCAAGTATTGTTAGCGACATTAGTTTTTTGTGGATTCGATAGTGGCACTGATACCTCTTTCGGTGATGGCGTCACACATGGGTTTTAAGGTATCATAATCTCCGTTTTTTACAGCGTATTTGCCATTGTGGTGAATGATCATTGCAGACTGTTCGGCTTGCTCCTGTGTGTGTTTGCAAATGTCCATTAAGGTTTCAATCACCCATTCAAAAGTATTGACTTCGTCATTCCAAACAACTAGCTGAAAGGGAGTAGCGGTTGCTGTGAGTGTGTCTGTATCTTCAGATTCCCAAGTCTTTGTTTGGTTGTAGATGTCCCTCATGTTGTAAAATTAAAGAATGTTATTTACAATTATAAAACACTTAATTTTATTTCTGTTAAAAGGTCGTTATGAAAAAAATAGTTACGTTTTTATTTTTGATCATCAGTGTTCAAATAGCAGCTTGTAAAAAGCCGTACAAAATAGTTGAACCCCCAGTTGCCGTTGATACCAGCTTTTTTGCAAGAGGGGCTGATATTGGATGGCTTTCCGAAATGGAAGCAGCCGGCGTTAAATTTTATATGTCTAATGGAACTCAGTCCGATTGTATTTCAGTTTTAAAAAGCAAAGGGATTAATTCATTAAGGTTTAGGGTGTGGGTGGATCCAGAAAATGGTTGGTGTGGTCAGGCTGATGTGGTTAAAATGGCCGTGCGGGCTAAAAATGCGGGTATGCGCGTTATGATAGATTTTCATTACAGTGATTTTTGGGCCGATCCAGGGAAACAAAATAAACCCAAGGCTTGGCTGAGTTTAAATGCTGCTGGGTTAAATCAGGCGGTGTATACGCATACAAAAACCGTGTTAACGGCATTATTACAAGCCGGTGTTGTTCCAGCTTGGGTACAAATTGGTAATGAAACCAATGATGGTATGTTATGGGAGGAAGGTCGGGCTTCTAAAAACATGGGGCAGTTTGCGGCCATGGTAGCAGCTGGTTCAAAGGCTGTGCGGGAAACAAGTGCTAGTTCTAAAGTTATTGTTCATATTTCTAATGGATATGATAACGCTTTATTTAGATGGATTTTTGATGGATTAACTGCTAGCAAAGTGGATTATGATATTATAGCAATGTCTTTGTACCCGAGTGTTTCAAATTGGTCCAGTTTAAATATGCAATGTTTGAATAATATGAATGATATGGTGGCCAGGTATAATAAAGAAATTATGATAAGTGAAGTTGGGATGGAAGCTGCAGCAGCTACTGCATGTAAATCATTTATTCAAGATTTAATTACAAAAACTAAATCGGTGAATCAGAAAAAGGGGTTGGGCGTATTTTATTGGGAGCCCCAGAGTTATAATAGCTGGAAAGGGTATAAGCTAGGTGCGTTTGATGACACTGGTAAACCAACTGTTGCGATGGATGCTTTTATAAATTAGCACTTTCTTTTTCAACCCTTCTAGTACCAGCATACATTTCATACTCTAACAAACGGCAATCGATTTTTGCATTTAAAAATTCGATACGTCTGCTTGGTTTGAGCCTTATTTTTTTTGCCAATTCTAGATTGCCCGTAAATATATAACCGGTAGCGCCTTTGCATTTATTTTTTAAAAAGTCGCCCATTCTTGCATAGGTAGCTTCTAGTTCAATTTCTTCACCCAATCTTTCTCCGTATTCTGGATTAAATAAAATAATGGCACCCTCCATATTGTCGGGCATTGTGGTAGATTCAAAATCACATACTTGAAAAGTAATCAGGTCTTCTACGCCAGCCGCTGCAGCATTTAACTTTGCAATATCTATGGCTTGTTTACTCATGTCAGAAGCAATAATTTGTACGCCAGTTGGCTCATTAATTTGATGTTCAATAACCGCTCTTTCTTTCTCGTATACTGCGCTGTCGTAACCTAACACGTGCATGAAAGCATAATTGTGTCGTAGTAAGCCAGGCACGCGTTTGCTGGCAATAAGCGCCGCTTCTATGGCAAGCGTACCAGACCCGCACATTGGATTGATAAATGGAGTGGTGGCATCCCATTTGCCCGATAAAATAGTGGCAGCAGCAAGTGCTTCTAACATTGGGGCTTTACCTGGAATTTTTCGGTAACCATGTCTTGCGAGTGAATCGCCAGTGGTGTCAATAAATACTTCGGCCTCATCATATTTCCAATATAAATAAATAACCGCGCCCGTTAAATCAGATCCCGTAGAAGGTCTTTTATTGGCCACCTTTCGCATGTGATCTACAACCGCATCTTTAACTCGAAGGTTGGCAAACAAATTGGTGGTGATGGTCGTATGAAAAACATTGCTGGTAACCGAAAAATACCCGCCAGGATCAATTATTTTTTCCCATTCAATGTTACATAGGTTTTCATATAATTCATCGGGATTGTTACAGTTAAATGTTTTGATGGAATATAAAACCTGACTAGCCGATCGAAGTTGGAGGTTGAGTTTTATGCAGTCATTAATAGTACCCATAATTTCTACCCCCGTTTGGAAACTTCGGGTGACGCTAAATCCTAAAGCAGTTACTTCTGAAGCAAGGGCAGGAGATAGCCATTTATGGCAGGTAATTACAATTTTATTGGGCGTTGTAAAGGGTTGCATAGACGCAAACTTAATTTAAAAGGCTTAATGGGGATGGATAAAAAAAGCCTTCGATACAATCGAAGGCTTTTCTGTGTGGGAGCACACGGGTTCGAACCGCGGACCCTCTCGGTGTAAACGAGATGCTCTAAACCAACTGAGCTATGCTCCCTTTTTATTGGAGTGCAAAAATAGGGTCTCAAGCGAAACTGCCAAAAAAAACTTTGATTTTTAGCGAATTAATTGAATTGAAGCGACGGAAACCTATATAATTGGCTGTCATACACAAAAAGTTCCTCTATTTCATAGTCCCAATATTTATACAATGGGGATTTTTTGAGGTGTTTGGCTGCCGCTTCTTTAGAATCGGTATTGAGGGTAATCCAACAGGTTTGGCTCTCCATGCTCACTGCATAGCTATCAATAATATTCTTATTAAATAAGAAATTGATATAACTACGGTGTGGAGGAACCAGTGTCATAAACTGATCGTCCATGGTAAATTTGATGATTGCCTGAAACTTTTTCATACCGAGTTCTTTTGTACTGCTATACTAATCTACAATATTCGTGCCTAATTGTGCCAATCTTACCAAATTAATTTTGCAATTCTGCCACGGCCGCCCGCAAGGTAAACCGCACGTCCATCTTTTGCCTTTTGGACCACATGAAAACTCTCTTTAGATACAAGCTCCCAGTGAATACCACCATCGGTACTGATGTCTATGCCAGATGTACCGCAGCTAACAAGGGTTTCGTTGTCTAGGTAAATAACACAAGACCGGTAACCGTGTGGAGGTACCAACGGATTGGTATACGTTCTGTTTCCATTTTCAAAAGCAAGTAAAATACAATTGAATCTGCTAATGGTGTCATGCGCAAAATCACCACCAACAATAACACCCTTTTGAATTTTATTGTTAAATGCTATCGAGTTGGCACCCGCCGAACTAAAGCCTTGTAATAATGGTAGTGAATCATTAAATGAATGTTCTAAAAAATCTTTTAAGCGCGACTTGGTTCCGCCTGTAACTACTAGCCAAGGAGATCCTTTGCTAAAATTTGTTATGGCTACATTGGTACCACTTGAAGCAAACATCGCTTCACCCTCTGGCACGGTAGGTACATTTTTTAATTCTTTTTTTGATGGCTTGATCCAACTGTCACCGCCATCAAAAGTTTTGGCATAAAATATTTTGTTATTGATGGGATCTCCAACTACCATACCCACCAATTTACCATCTACTTTTTCAAAATGCATCGCATCTAAAAACATAGCAGCGCTTGTGTCTTCAAAAACTTTTTTCCAACTTTTGCCCCCATCAACAGTTTTTAAAATGATGGCTGGACTTGCAATTGCCATTATGATCGCAGTGTTTTGATCAAAAGCTTCTATGTCTCTAAAGTCTCTTTTTTCAAAACCAGGAACGGGCATCCACTCAATATTTTTGCCGCCATCGGTACTTTTTGCAACCATGCCGCCTGATCCGCTGGCCCAAAAAATGTTGTCATTTACAACGCTAAGGCCTCTAATACTCACTTTATTGCTTGAAGCGAATAGGCTAATACTTATATCCGGTGTGGGTTTTATGGAAAGTGGAATCTGGTTTTGTGAGGCAGCCTCAATGCTTGAAAGGAGCAATAAAACAGCGCTACAATAAAATATTTTTATAAACCGCATAGGATGTACATTTTTGCATGGTTAACTAGGCTAAATCTAGAACAAGTTTTATACCAAAAAAAATAATATTGATGATACCGTATTGGATGAGTAGAACACAGTTAATGTTAGGGGATGAACCCATACAAACCCTTATGTCTAAAAACGTTCTCGTGGTTGGATTAGGAGGCGTTGGTGGTATTTGTGCAGAAATGATTGCCCGTGCCGGTGTAGGTAAAATGACCATTGTTGATGCCGATACAGTAGACTTAAGCAATGTAAATAGGCAAATTCCGGCGCTTCATTCTACTGCAGGAAAACCAAAGGCAGAAGTGATGGCTGAGCGTTTAAAAGACATTAACCCGGATTTAGATTTAACGGTATTAACAGAATATATCAAAGAAGAACGCACCAGAGAAATACTAGACAACGGCGCTTTTGATTACGCCGTAGATTGCATTGACACTTTATCTCCTAAAGTGTATTTTATAAAAGCTTGTATTGAAAGAAAAATCCCAATTGTAAGTTCACTTGGGGCTGGTGGTAAAATGGATCCTTCGCAAATAAAAGTGACGGATATTTCAAAAACCTATCAGTGTAATTTGGCAAAATATGTACGTAAAAAACTACATGCACTAGATATTTATAAGGGACTTACGGTGGTGTTTAGTCCTGAAATGGTAGACCAGTCAAAAATTATTGAAACCGAAAAAGCCTTTCCTAAAAAATCAATTATAGGTACACTTTCATACATGCCTGCTATTTTTGGTTGTACCACAGCAAGTGTTGTTATAAGGGACCTAGGTGGGTTAAAATTAATAGAGTAAATAGGGGATCATTTGTTCTTGCCAGTTTGGCGTGTGGGTTATTTTAGTACAAGTTGCCACAAATTGGGGCAGTGTTAGATCAAATAATTTTTGAGCATTATTGATCCCTAATAATTTGTCTAGGTGGTTTTCGCCATTTGGATTTACAGCTGTCTTATAAGGCTCCCACAAAAAATGTTGCGGATGTTTTGCACGAATGATGTGTAACAGTAACAAGCCAAAAAAAACGGGTTTATAATACGCAGGATCTATCACTTCAAAATGGATACCCTTACAAAGTGTATTCGCATATTTGCCTGATGTTGGTGTAAATGATATACCGCTTGCTTTTATTTCGTCACCAAAACTTTGATTGATAAAACTTGTAATTTCATTTGTTTGCATCCATGGTGCAGCAGCGGTTTCAAAACTATATTGGCTGCCCCTGCCTTCACTTATATTGGTGGCTTCAAGTAAACAAAGGCCCGGATACAATAACATGCTATTGTGATTTTGAATAGCCGGAGATGTTGGTACAAAGTCCGTTCCCCATGCTGAAACAAATGAATCTCGATCCCAGTTTTTTACAGGAATAACTGTCAGGTTGGTACCCAATTTTTTTGTGCCATTAAAGTAAAGTGCCAACTCACCAAGCGTACAACTATGTTTGATAGGTATATTCCATCGGCCAATAAACGAACTAGTTGTGTCCTCTAAAAATGGACCTTCCGCAGCATCAAAATTTCCAGAAACGGGGTTGGGTCTATCCAAAACAATGCACTCTTTTTGATTGTTGGCGCAGGCTTCTAGTACATAGGTTAACGTCCAGAGGTAGGTGTAAAAACGCGCCCCAATATCTGGAATATCAAATAATACAATCTCGATATTTTCTAAATCCTGAGTGGTAGGCATGCACCTGGGGCCGTATAAACTAACTACGGGTAAACCAGTAATAGGGTCCATGCTATTTTGTTGCGCCTCGCCATCTGGGGCAGTTGCGGTAATGCCATGTTCTGGAGAAAATAAACAAACAATAGTAAACCCTGCTTGCAAAAGTGCTGTTCGAGATAGTGCTCCATTATTTGTAGTAGCTGCATTACTCGTAACAAGTCCTATACGCTTTGTTTTCCATGAGGGATTTTGATGAATTATTTCGTCTATGCCAAATGAAATCATACCGTTTCGTTTTTTGTTTCCATCACAAATTTCGTTTCTATTTTTAGTGCCTCCACAATATTAAAAATAATAGGGCAACGGTTGTAATGCATAAAAGTAGTGAAGAGCCGTTTATTAAAATGTGGAAGGTGCATGGCCGGAAATTCTTTGCATCCTTCAAATCTGTAATCGTAAACGGTGCACTCATTTTCTTTTAAAAAATGGCAAGGAACGGCGCTAATAAGTAGTGCGCCATTCATTCCTTTTTCTAAGTAATTTTCATCAAAAATTTCCCTGGTTTGTTCAAGGTGTTCACTCAGTGCATCCGCTTCTTTTTCATTGATATTAATGAGTAATGTTTTACAACAATTTCCACAAGCAGTGCAGTCAATTTTTGGTGCAATTTCACGATTTAATGCTTGTACTTTTTGGTCCACTTCTTGCGGATCCATTTGTATTAAAAACTTGGTAAATTCATCGTTGGCCAACTGGTTTTCTTCACCGGCCTCCAATAGGCGGTTAAGGTTGGTTTCTAGGTATTTGTTGGCTTCTTTGATGGACTAAAGGTACATTTCTAGGGTTTATTTTAATAAAAACCCCAAAAAAGCCGATTTATCCACATAAACTGGCCATTTGTAGAAAAGTAAAATTGGGGCTGGTTACGAGGTGGTTAGATTTGCGGGTTGAGGAAAAGGTGTGAACTTATTTACCCGAAAAAGTAGAAGATAAAATGGCTGAAAAAGTAAACAATAGTGCGTACGACGAATCGTCGATTAGGTCCTTAGATTGGCGTGAACATATTAGGCTCCGTCCGGGTATGTATATTGGTAAATTAGGAGACGGTTCTGCCACCGATGATGGTATTTATGTCCTCATCAAAGAAGTGGTTGATAACTGTATTGATGAACATACCATGGGGCATGGTAAACAAGTTGAAATTACCATCGAAGATAAAACGGTAACCATTAGAGATTATGGTAGAGGTATTCCACTTGGTAAAGTGGTAGACGTGGTAAGTAAAATTAATACCGGCGCTAAATATGATAGCAAAGCCTTCCAAAAAAGTGTGGGATTAAATGGGGTAGGTACCAAAGCAGTAAATGCACTTAGTCAATATTTTAAAGTAACCGCTTTTAGAGACGGTAGAGAAAAAACAGCCATTTTTGAAAGAGGTGTTTTAGTGGATGATCAGAAAGAAACCAAAAGCTCAGAACCCAACGGGACCTTGGTTGTTTTTATTCCGGATGAAACCGTATTTAGAAATTTTCATTACATACACGAATACATAGATGCGCAGCTCTGGAACTATTGTTATTTGAATGCTGGGTTAACCATGCAATTCAATGGCAAAAAGTATGTTAGTAAAAATGGACTGCTAGATTTACTACTTCGTAAAACCAATCCCGACGAACTACGTTACCCTATCATTCATTTAAAGGGCGAGGATATTGAAATTGCCGTATCGCATAACAATGATTACGGAGAAGATATTTTTTCTTTTGTAAATGGGCAGTATACTACACAAGGGGGTACGCACCAACAAGCATTTAGAGAAGGCTACATTAAAGTGATTCGTGATTTTTTCAAAAAAGATTACGATGTTTCTGATATTAGAACCAGTATTGTAGCAGCGGTTTCTGTGCGTGTGCAAGAACCCGTATTTGAAAGCCAAACAAAAACCAAGTTAGGTTCTCAATATGTGTTTGAAGGCGGTCCTTCTATGAAAAAATTTATAGAAGAATTTTTAGCTAAAGAGTTAGATAATTTCTTACACCGTAACCCAGCCGTTGCAGAAGCGCTTCGTAAACGTATCGAGCAAAGCGAAAGGGAGCGTAAAGAACTCGCGGGCATTAAAAAGCTAGCCAATGAGCGTGCTAAAAAAGCAAACCTTCACAATAAAAAATTAAGGGATTGTAGGGTGCATTTAAGTGATGAACTACCTGCTAAAAACAAAGAAGAGTTTATTGTACTTCAAAACAATTCTACCATTTTTATTACCGAAGGAGACAGTGCGAGTGGAAGTATTACAAAATCAAGAAATGTGGATACCCAGGCCGTATTTAGTTTGCGCGGTAAGCCACTTAACGCATACGGCTTAACTAAAAAAGTGGTGTATGAAAACGAAGAGTTTAACCTCTTACAACATGCACTCAATATTGAGGACGGACTCGAAGGACTCAGGTACAACAACATTGTAATTGCAACGGATGCGGATGTGGATGGTATGCACATTAGATTATTACTTATGACCTTTTTCTTGCAATTTTTTCCGGACCTCGTTAAAAAAGGCCACGTCTATATTTTAGAAACGCCACTTTTTAGGGTGCGTAACAAACAGGAAACTATTTATTGTTACGATGAAACTGAAAAACAAGCCGCTGTAAAAAAATTAGGAAACAAACCAGAGATTACAAGGTTCAAGGGTCTTGGTGAAATTTCACCAGAAGAGTTTGGACGTTTTATTGGACTTGATATGCGTGTGCAGCCGGTTATTTTAGAAGTGGGTGATCATATTCAACACCTTTTAGAATATTACATGGGTAAAAATACCATGGAACGCCAAGAGTTTATTATCAATAATTTAAAGGTGGAGTTAGACCTTGTTAACGAATAATTTTTATCATTTTAGAAGATATACATTATGATTCACGTTGTTTTTGATCATGCAAATGTGGCCGTATTGCAAGGTGCAATAGAAATTGATGAAACCCTGGCGGGTAACATTATAGAAATCAAGGACGACTATATGGTGGGTCCTATACAGGATATCTATGAAACAGAAGGGTATCAGGCGCGCAAGCTTTGGTGGGAAGGTGTGTTGCAAAATTCGCCATATCAAGATCAACTTGCTATTGTAGATGATAAGTTAACCGTACACAACTTATTGGCGACATTAGAAGAAAATCCGGACGAAGAAGTGTGGTTGTGGATGGCGCAAAATGCACATGATGTTTGTGGTTATTACTGGCTTATGACCCAGTTAAAAGAATACGCGGGTCGTATTCAGGTGCTTTATTTAAACAACCTTCCTTTTATCAATGAAAAGGGCCAAATATTTTACCCGGTATACCTACATGAAATTCAACCCAAAGAGTTTTTAAAAGCAAAAAAGTTAGCCCGTCCAATTACGCTTAGTGAGTTTGAAGTGGATCCTGATGAGTGGAAAAAAATTGGTAGTGAAGAGTCGATGGTCCGTTTTTTAGAAGGCGGTAAAAAATTAGTTGGCAAGGATGAAAACTTTTTTGATAAAGAAATTTTGGCGGGCGTAACAGGTGACGTACAAAAATTAAGTAAAGTGTTGCAAAATATTTTAGCCAAGTTAAAAATAAAAACAGGCGATGCTTTTATTGTACACAGGCTTAAGTCGCTTGCTGTGCTTGGTAAAGTTGAAATTATTGGCAACATCGAAAAAGGTTGGAAAGATTGGAGTGTTAAATTGGCAAATTAAAATTGGTTAGAAAAAAATGGCGAAAGAGAAACATCAATATATAGTAGGTGATAATGTATCAGGCGTTCAGGGCCAATATAAAAACTGGTTTTTGGATTATGCTTCCTATGTAATTTTAGAGCGTGCAGTGCCCGCTATCGAAGATGGTTTAAAGCCTGTGCAACGACGCATTTTACATTCCATGAAAGAAATGGATGACGGCAGGTTTAACAAGGTGGCCAATATTATTGGACAAAGTATGCAGTACCACCCGCACGGTGATGCGAGTATTGGTGATGCGCTTGTAAACCTCGGACAAAAAGACCTCCTCATTGATACGCAAGGTAACTGGGGAGATGTACGAACCGGTGATCAGGCAGCTGCTTCCCGTTATATTGAGGCGCGTTTATCAAAGTTTGCACTTGAAGTAGCATTCAATGCAAAAACAACGACTTGGCAATTAAGTTACGATGGTAGAAAAAATGAACCCGTAACACTTCCCATGAAATTTCCATTACTCTTGGCACAAGGAGCAGATGGTATCGCGGTGGGTTTATCTACCAAAATATTGCCGCATAATTTTTGTGAGCTCATTGACGCTTCTATCAAATATTTAAAAGGTAAAAAGTTTGAACTCTTCCCTGATTTTCAAACCGGCGGCATGGTGGATGTATCTGGCTATAATGAGGGTAAGCGTGGTGGTAAAGTAAGGGTGCGTGCGCATATTGAGGAACTGGATAAAAAAACTTTGATTATTAAAGACGTTCCGTATAGTGTTACTACTACCCAGCTTATGGAAAGTATTACCAAGGCCAATGATCAGGGTAAAATAAAAATCAAAAAAGTTACGGATGTAACAGCTGCTGCAGTTGAAATTCATATTGATTTAGCGCCGGGTATTTCACCAGATATTACCATTGACGCACTCTATGCATTTACAGATTGTGAGGTAAGTCTTTCGCCTAATGCTTGTGTGGTTATCAATCACAAGCCGCACTTTATTGGCGTGCAAGAGCTCTTAAAAGATGCCACCGATAATACCAAAGAATTACTCCGCAGAGAATTAGACATCAGGCTTTCGGAACTTGAAGACAAATGGCATTATACATCACTTGAAAAAATATTCTTTGAAGAAAAAATATACAAAGAACTAGAGCAAAAGCATGCTTCATGGGAAAATGTAATTGAAGCGATTGATAAAGCCTTCACGCCGTTTAAGAAAAAACTGAAACGTGCCATTGAAAGAGAAGATATTTTAAAATTAACGGAAAAGCCCGTTAGACGTATTTACAGACTTGATATCAATGAGCTTATTGAACAAATTAGAGGTATAGAAGAAGAAATCAAGCAGGTTAAATTTGATTTAGAACACTTGACAGAATATTCGGTTGCATATTTTGAAAATCTCTTAAAAAAGTTTGGTAAAAATAAAGACCGTAAAACCGAAATTAAAGCCTTTGATACCATTCAGGTAAAACAAGTGGCTATTGCCAACACCAAGCTATACATCAATAGGGCAGAGGGTTTTATAGGCACCAGTCTTAAAAAAGATGAGCACTTATGCGACTGTTCTGATTATGATGATATCATTGCGTTTACAAAAGGCGGCACCATGAAAGTGGTAAAGGTTTCTGATAAAATATTTATTGGAAAGGATATTTTATATGCAGCGGTTTTCCAAAAAAGTGATGAGCGAACTACTTACAATATGATTTATGTAGATGGCGCTTCTGGGGTTACCTATGCCAAACGTTTTAACGTAACAGGGGTAACGCGTGATAAAGAATATGATTTAACAAAGGGAACCGATAAAACGCGCGTACATTATTTTACGGCGAATTTAAATGGTGAAGCAGAAACGCTAAAGTTAATCTTAAGCCCTAATTGTACGGCACGTATTAAAGAACTCGATTTTTATTTCGAAGAAATAGAAATAAAAGGCCGTTCTAGTATGGGTAACCAGGTAACCAAGTATCCTATCAAAACCGTTAAATTCAAAGAAGCAGGCAAGAGTACGCTAGCTGGCCGTAAATTATGGTTCGATGATAAATTTGGTAGGTTAAACACCGAAGAAAAAGGGAAATACTTAGGTAGCTTTGAAGATGAGAAACTAGTTGTAATTACTAAAGAAGGTACTTACGAATTAACAGATACTGAACTTGCACAACGTTTTGATCCTGAAAAAGTGATGCTCATTGAAAAGTTTGTTCCTGAAAAAATCATTACAGCTGTTTATTTAGACAATGATAAAATGCAGTACAATGTCAAGCGTTTTAAAATTGAAACCACTACGCTTAAAACCGAGTTTTTATTTATCAAAGAGGGTAAAGGAAATAAGCTCGAAGCCGTAACCACCATACAAGAACCGATTTTGCAAGTACAAACAGGTAGGGGTACACAGGTACGCGCTGCCAAATTTAAAATTGCAAAAATGGTAGATGTTTCGGGTTGGAAGGCAGTTGGCTCTAAACTCACAGATTTTAGTAAAACCATTGAAATGCAGTGGGAGTCCCGCCCTGAAGACCCCAATGCACAACCTGAATTGTTTGGCTAAACTAACTTACTTTTGCACAAAGTAGAAGTATGGAGCCCGTATTAGTAGGTTGTTATAATGAATTGAAGGTGAGTCGTAAGGTAGATTTTGGATTTTACCTAGACAATGGCGAAGATGGTATTTTATTGCCTAAACGTTTTGCGCCCTCTACCTTAAAAATCGGGGATACCCTTAAGGTTTTCGTGTACCACGATTCTGATAACAGGCTTATTGCAACTACCCAGGTTGCCAATGCATCGGTGGGTGAAATTGCGCTATTAAAAGCAGTAGCAATTACCGGACAGGGTGCTTTTTTAGACTGGGGTTTAATGAAAGATTTATTTGTGCCTACTTCTAAACAATTAGGCGGTATGCGTGAAGGTGGAACCTACCTTGTTAAGTTGTACCTAGATGAAATGACCGGTAGGGTGGCTGCTACAGAAAAAATGGAACAGTTATTAAGCAATGAAGTGCTAACGGTTAAAGAACTCGATGTAGTTGATTTAATAGTATACCGTAAATCAGAACTTGGTTATGTGATGATTGTAAACAACAAGCACACTGCCATTTTGCATAGCAATGAAATTTTTAAAGAATTAAATATTGGCGATAAACTTACTGGATTTGTAAAAACTATTAAGCCAGAAAACAAATTAGACGTGGTGCTCGGTAAGCCTGGTTTTGGAAGGGTAGAAGATGAGCAGGAAAAAATACTTCGCTTGCTTCAAGAAAACGATGGATACCTCCCTTACCACGACAAGTCTGATCCAGAAGATATTTATAACTTTTTTGGCATGAGCAAAAAGTCATTTAAAATGACAACAGGAAGTTTGTACAAACAGCGGAAAATTGAGTTTACACAAACAGGTATTAAGAGCGTTGAAGAATAGTATTTATCCGACGCTAATTCCTATAATTTTTCCAATCCCAAAAGTAATGGCTGCTGCCATCAGTCCAAATAGTACTTGTCTGAATCCACTAAACCATACCGACTTTCCGGTAAATAGTGTAATGGCTGCACCAATAAAAAATAAGCCTACCGTACTAGCTGCAATGCTTACTAGTACTGCTTTATAGCCCGTTACAAAAAAGAAAGGAAGGATTGGAATAATGGCCCCAGTGGCAAACATTAAAAAAGAATAGATAGCAGCTTCTGCTGCGGATCCTTGTAATTCTTCGGCGTTTATGCCTAGCTCTTCTTTTACTAATATTTCGTGCGCTTTAGATTTGTCCTTCATAATTTCGGCGGCCATGTCTGCAGCCTGGGCTTCAGGAATACCTTTGGCAATATATATAAGTGTCAGCTCTCTTTGTTCGCCTTCAGGGTTGGTTTCTAACTCTTCCATCTCTAATTTCATCTGGTTTTCGTACAACTCTTGTGCGCTTTTTACAGAAATCCATTCGCCAAGTGACATGGACAAGGCGCCTGCTAAAAGTCCAGCCAAGCCCGCAACAATAATGCCTGCTTGTGCAGTTGCAGCACCCGCCACACCCATAATCAAACTAAAGTTAGACACCAGTCCATCATTGCCACCAAGTACTGCTGCTCTAATGGCATTACCCCCTACATTTCTATGCTTTTTTTCTAGCTTTACAATTTGTGTGCCCGATACACCCGCTTGGTTTTCTAAAATGGCCCTTAATATTTTGACATGGGTTGTTTCGGTACCAAGGGTTGCCATGTTGTTTTTTTCTTTTCCTGCAAGGGTAGCTGCTGCAATACTTTTTTCTGTATCCATCATGGCCCCTAGTACATAATCGTAGCCAAATACTTTTCCAATGAAGTTCCAGGTTTTAGCACGCCAAGAAGGTTTAAAAATAGCTTCAATTATTATATTTTCTTTTTTTGCAAATAGTACAGCATGGGATTTTTCTATTTCACTCATTTCTCTATAAACCTTTGCAATAATGGGGTCTTCTTCATGATCCGCTAATTGACTGTACAAATAACTCGCATCAATTTCTGTTTGTACATGGGCTATTTTCATGATAAAATATTTACTGTAAAGGTCGTGTAAATTAGCCGTTCAATCATTTATCTTTACGCTGAAAAAAAGCCATATGAAAAAGTCAGTTGTTTATATTGTTGCCGCCGTAAGAACACCGATTGGAAGTTTTGGTGGCTCACTTAAAGATATTTCTGCTACGCGCCTTGGCGCTACTGCTATTCAAGCAGCTATAGAGCGTGCAGGTATCAAGGGAACTGACGTCGATGAAGTCTTAATGGGTTGTGTGCTGCAGGCTAATTTAGGTCAGGCTCCAGCACGCCAGGCGGCTAAATTTGCAGGCCTTCCTGATAGTGTTATTTGCACGACCATCAATAAGGTTTGCGCGAGTGGTATGAAAGCAATTACACAAGGTGCTCAAGCTATTTTGTTAGGAGACGCATCGGTGGTCGTTGCAGGTGGTATGGAAAATATGAGTAGTGTACCATTTTATGCAGCTGCTATGCGTTGGGGAAATAAATATGGTGATACTTCATTAACGGATGGGCTTTCTAAAGACGGCCTTACAGATGTCTACCATCATTACCCAATGGGAAATGCTGCAGAACTTTGTGCTAGCAAATATAATTTTACAAGAGAAGACCAGGATGCATTTGCTGTATCTAGTTATACAAAAAGTAGAGCTGCATGGGAAGCGAATTTATTTGACGCCGAAATTGTACCCGTTCCTATACCGCAAAGAAATGGGGATCCCATTATGTTTTCAAAAGATGAAGAACCATTTAATGTAAAGTTTGAAAAAATTCCAGGATTAAAACCAGCCTTTACAAAAGATGGTACCATTACGGCAGCTAACGCATCTACCATGAATGATGGAGCGGCTGCGCTTGTATTAATGAGTCAAGAAAAAGCAGAAGCACTTGGCATTAAGCCTATTGCTATTTTAAAAAGTTATGCCGACGCAGAGCAGGCGCCAGAATGGTTTACAACTGCTCCTGCATTAGCAGTGCCTAAAGCACTTGAAAAAGCAGGCATTACCAGTAGTGAATTGGATTGTATAGAACTCAATGAAGCATTTTCGGTGGTAGGGCTTGCTAATACGCAAATCATGCAACTGGATCCTGCCAAAGTAAATATTAAGGGTGGGGCTGTTTCGATGGGACATCCGCTTGGATGTAGTGGTGCAAGAATTGTGGTAACACTGATTCATGCATTAAAAGATAGGTCGGGAAAATATGGTGCAGCTGGAATTTGTAATGGTGGAGGTGGCGCATCGGCCGTTGTAATTGAAAATTGCTAAGGAAACTTTTGAGAAATCAGTTAGGCTGTTTGCTCGATAATTTCATCCATTGAAATGCCCATATGACTTTCATCGTAGGTGCATTCGCCATTTATGATCACTAGCACTTGAGGTGACTCGTGGTGTACTTTAAATTTTTCAGCAATAGCTGCAGATATATTTCTGTGTTGTAAGAGGTCAAGTAAGTAAAAATCTACACCGGCTGGAGGAGAACTGCCTTCTAGTCTATTAAGCGCCATAGAGCTAATGCTACAACGAGTACTGTGTTTGAAAAGTACTTGGGGTAAATTAAATGATTCGGAAGCAATTGCCTCCAGTTGATCGATACTAGTTAGAATTTTCCAATCCATAATAGGGACAAAAGAAAGTCCTTAAGGTCTAAAATAACGTGGATTGGTAGTAGGGCAGCCTCTGCTTTTTGAAGCATTGCAAGAAATTATAAATGTGGCACCAACTAACAATAAAAAAAGAAGTGCAGTGGTCTTTTTCATACTAAAAGGATAGGTTAAGCGTTTTGTTTCTGTGCTCTATTACTTCAAAGATACTTATTTGCTTTCAAATGAGGACTTTTGGAAGATATAGATCTGTTAAATATATAAACGAAAAGTTTAATTTTTTAGTATGAAGGTCCATTTTATATCTGTTGGCGGGAGTGTAATGCACCAATTGGCCATTGCATTACAGGGTAAAGGTTACCAGGTTACCGGTACAGACGATGAGATTTTTGAGCCTGCGCTTACTCATTTAAGAGATAAGGGCTTGTTACCCAGTGCTTTTGGCTGGCAGCCGGCGCTTATTACCCCAGATTTGGACGCGGTTATTTTAGGGATGCACGCCAAGGCTGATAATCCAGAACTTTTAAAAGCCCAGGAGCTGGGACTCTCTATTTATTCTTTTCCTGAGTATATTTTCTACGAAAGCCAGCAAAAAAAGAGGGTCGTTGTAGGAGGTAGCCATGGCAAAACCACCACGACTAGCATGATTATGCATGTGCTTAAAACCTGCCATCAAGACTTTGACTATTTGGTAGGAGCAAAACTTGCCGGTTTTGAACAGTCTGTAAAAATTACAAATGCACCTACCATTATTTGTGAAGGAGACGAATATTTAGCAAGCGCACTACTGCGTCAACCTAAGTTTCATTTTCTATTTCCACATGTTGCGATACTTACGGGTATAGCCTGGGATCATATCAATGTGTTTCCAACCTTCGAATTTTATTTAGAACAGTTTGTAATATTCATGAATAAAATTGAAGAAGGCGGCGTGCTTATATATAATGAAACAGATGAGGTACTTAATAAGCTAGTACTTGCTAATAAGCGAAACGATATTAGGTATATTCCGTATAAAGTGCCTACGCATCAAATTACAAATGGTCAAACTTATATTACACTTGAAGGAGCAGAGGGGCCATTAAGTGTTTTTGGTGATCATAACTTACTAAACATGCAAGCTGCTTATTATGCTTGTGTCGAACTTGGTATTTCTGCCAGAAATTTTTTGGGAGCCATGGCTAATTTTACAGGCGCTTCTAAAAGACTGGAGCTCTTAGCAAGCAATAATGATTGTAATATATACAGAGATTTTGCGCATGCACCAAGTAAAGTAATTGCCACTATTGAAGCGGTGAGGCAACAATTTCCTGCTAGAAAATTAATAGGCGTATTGGAGCTTCATACCTATAGTAGCCTCAATAAAGAATTTATGCAGCAGTATAAAGGGGCGCTCGAAAAAACAGATATCGCTGTTGTTTTTTATTCGAAACATGCGCTGCAAATAAAAGGACTTCCTGAACTGCCCGAAAGCTATGTGCTAGAAGGGTTTGATAAAAATGGATTACTGGTGATGACCGATAAAAATGCGTTGGAGCAGTGGCTGCAAGCACAAGATTATTCCAACACCAATTTAGTATTAATGAGTAGTGGCAATTATGATGGAATTGATTTACCTTCCTTTGCGCCAACTTTAATTTAATGTCAACTATGAAATTGCAATTAACAAGACCTATCGCATTTATTGATTTAGAAACCACGGGAGTAACCGTTAGTACAGACCGAATTGTAGAAATTGCAATTGTGAAAATTAGTCCCGACGGTACTAAAGTAGTTAAACGAAAATTAGTAAATCCACTCATGCCTATACCGGCGGGTTCAACTGCGGTGCATGGTATTTCTGATGAGATGGTAAAAGAGGCGCCTTCCTTCAAACAAATTGCCAATGAAGTAAAACAGTTCTTAGAAAACTGTGATTTGGGTGGTTATAATAGCAACCGTTTTGATATTCCCATGCTCATCGAAGAATTTTTAAGAGCGGGTATCGAATTTTCTATTGAAGGAATAAAACTTGTAGATGTTCAAAAAGTGTTTCACATGATGGAGCAGCGAACCTTAAGTGCTGCCTATAAATTTTATTGTTCTAAAGTATTAGAAGGTGCACATGGAGCGGAAGTTGACGCTACCGCAACTTGGGAAGTATTAGAAGCACAACTTGAAAGATATCCGCAACTTGGCGATACCGTAGAAAGCATTGTAAAAATTACCGGCGAAGAAGATATTGTAGATTTTGCCCGCCGCTTTATAAAATTAAATGGAATCGAAATTTTCAATTTTGGAAAACACAAAGGCAAGCCGGTTACCCAGGTATTAAAAGAGGAACCTCAATATTACGACTGGATGATGAAAGGTGATTTTGCCATGAATACCAAGCAAAAGCTTACTGAAATTCTTAATAGGACCCTTGTTAATAAGGCTTAAACAAGCTTTTTGTACGCATAGATCTGTCATTTTAATGGATTTAACATTGGTTTAAAGAAGTATTTGTATTTTAGCTCCTATTCACGCCCCCTATACTTTGGAAAAACTAGTCATCATACCAACCTACAACGAACGCGAAAATATTGCGGCTATTATTGCTGCTGTATTTGAATTGCAGGCAGGATATCATATTTTAATTATTGATGACGGATCTCCTGATGGAACGGCTGCTATTGTAGAAGATTTAATGAAGGCGCATGAAGGCCAACTTTTTATTGAAAAACGTTCGGGTAAATTAGGACTTGGCACAGCTTATATCCATGGATTTAAATGGGCGCTCGAAAAAGGCTACCAATACATTTTTGAAATGGATGCCGATTTTTCACATAGCCCTCAAGATTTAGAAAGACTATATGCAGCTTGTAATATTATTGGAGCCGATGTTGCGGTAGGTAGTAGGTATGTAAAAGGTGGAAGAACCGAAAACTGGCCACTAGACCGTCATATTTATAGTAAGGGTGGTGCGTTTTATACCAAGCTCATTACTTGGCTACCCGTAAACGATCCAACAGCAGGTTTCGTTTGTTACAAAAGAAAAGTATTAGAGACGATTAATTTAGACGAAATACGTTTTGTTGGTTACGCCTTTCAAATTGAAATGAAATTTAGTGCTTGGAAATTAGGATTCAAAATTATTGAAGTACCGATCACTTTTGTAGACCGTAAAATAGGTCAGAGCAAAATGAGTAAGGGAATTATCAAAGAAGGCGTTTTAGGCGTTTTAAAAATGCAGTGGGAGAGTTTATTTCACCATTATGCAGATAGGCTTCGAAAAAAATAAATGTGAGAAAAGCCTTACTTCAACTTCATGCATCTGTTTTTTTAGCCGGATTTACCGGAATACTCGGCGTACTCATTGAGTTAAATGAAGGCTTGTTGGTTTGGTACCGCATGGCCATTACAGTTGTTACACTACTTGCTCTTTTGGTGCTTGGTAAAAAATGGAAAACTTTACCTTTTACACAAGTAAAAAAATTATTTGGTATTGGTATGCTCATTGCACTCCACTGGGTCTTTTTTTATGGAAGTATAAAAATGGCCAACGTGTCTATAGGACTCGTTTGTGTAGCGGGTGCTGGACTTTTTACAGCACTATTAGAACCCTTGTTTTTAAAAGTAAAGATCAAATGGCCAGAAGTGGCACTTGGGCTTTTAAGTTTACTAGGTATTTTATTAATTTTTAAATTTGATGCACGTTACCGGTTGGGCATTGGTCTAGGTATTGTATCTGCTATACTAGCTGCTATTTTTTCGGTACTTAATAAAAAAGAAGTAGATAAGCAGCCGGCTCAAATGATGATGGTGTATGAATTAACAGGCGGACTTTTTTTGTTAACCATACTCATGCCATTTTACCTGAATTATTTTAATGTTGTTAAAATATTTCCAAACTTATCTGATATTGGATGGCTCTTAGTTTTAAGTTGGCTATGTACCGTGCTTGCTATGGATTTGATATTACAAGCATTAAAAAAAGTATCTGCCTTTACGCAAAATTTAACGCTCAATTTAGAACCTGTTTATGGAATTCTATTAGCATTTGTTGTCTATCAAGAAAATAAGCAATTGGGTACCCCTTTTTATTTAGGGATATCTTGCATTGTACTTTCTGTGGTATTCCAGATTGTAAGAGCATCTAGGTCTTGATAGTGCACCATTAAATCCTTTAATTCTTTTTTAAGTTCTGTAATGATGCTTGCGTAAGCTGGATTACTGATGAGGTTATTCATTTCTGTCGGGTCTTTTTGCAAATCAAATAATTCTAGGTTGTTATGCGGTCCGTAAAAACGAATCAGTTTATACCTTGTAGTGCGAACACCAAAATGTGGTGCTACATGATGCGGCTGCGGATATTCGTAATAATGATAGTACATGGACTTTCGCCAGGTGGCAGCAAAAGATTTTTTTGCAGCAGCGGTCGATTTTGCAACAAGCGGTAAAAAGCTTTTTCCTTGCATATCGGAAGGGGTTTGAATACCAGCAATATTTAAAATGGTAGGAGCAAAATCAATATTTACAATCATTTCTTGTAACTGAGTGCCTGGTTTAATTTGACCCGGGTAACGCATGACAAAAGGAGTACGTAAACTTTCTTCATACATAAAACGCTTGTCAAACCATCCGTGTTCACCCATATAAAAACCTTGGTCGGAGGCGTATATAACAACTGTGTTTTGATCTAATTTATGGGCGGCTAGATAGTCTAGTATATTTCCAATACCTCTATCCAGCGATTTTGCAGTGGCGAGGTAATCTTTCAGGTATCTTTCAAATTTAAATTTAAGTAGGGCAGCGCTATCGTTTTTAACAGCTTCATACTGTTCAGATACCGCCGTATAATATTTTTTGTAAGCTGCTTTTTGTGTAGGATCGAGTCTAGCAAACATGCCTGGACCAACTTTATCCCAATTGACATTGATTTTTAAATCGTCTTGTAAAACCATGGTTTTATCGACGGTCATATCTTGAAGTCGAGCTGCTTCACGACCATTATAGGTGTCCATGAAGTTAGCTGGATACGGAAAATCGATATGGTCAAAAGCGCCCAGGTCTTCTACATCAGGCATCCAGTTGCGGTGTGTTGCTTTTTCTCCCACCACTAAAAAGAAAGGTTTACTGGTATCTCTTTTATCCAACCAATTTGTAGAAAACTCGGTAATCAAATTAGTGGTATAGCCCTTATACGCCGTAGTATCGTTTGGTATATTAATAAAGTTTGGTTGAAAGTACTGGCCTTGGTCCGGTAGTATTCTAAAAAAATCAAACCCTGATGGAAGTGTTTGCAAATGCCACTTACCAATCCAAGCAGTTTGATACTCTTTTTGTTTGAGTAACTTTTGAACCTGCTGTTGGTTACCGTCAAAAAACCTGCGGGGGCTGTTGTCTTTTAAACCGTTTAGGTGGTTGTATTTTCCAGTTAATAATACCGCCCTACTAGGCGCGCAAATAGAGTTGGTTACAAATGTATTTTTTGCAATCATACCCTCTTTTGCAATACGGTCTATATTGGGTGTTTGCATCAGACTTTTGCCATATGCACTAATGGTTTGCTGGGTATGGTCATCAGAAAAAATGACAATAATATTGGGTGGCTTATTGCTGCTTTTTTGAGCATGTATCAGATTACTGCAAACGAGTAATAGTGTACATAAAAATGCAAATTGTTTTTTCATAGGATATATTTTTTAGCTCCCAAAACTTTTTTGCTTGGGTAGGCGTCCCCAGTCTGGTAAATCAATATTTAAATTATCATGCTTATCTAGCATTTCTTTTTTTAACGCTGCTCGCATGCTTGTAATTTTTTCTTGCATGGCTGGTTCTGCTGCTAAATTATTTGTTTCGTAAGGGTCTTTATGTACATCAAATAACTGTGTGGTTAGCACGCCTTTAACATTGTATACAATGAGTTTGAATCCGTCAGGGGTTTTAATGCTTCTGCTCCAATGTCCGTACACATTATAAATTTGCGTTCTGATATTTGCCCCCGGATTTTTTATACTAGGCATTAAGCTTTTGGCTTCTACACTGCTAGGGCGTTCGATATGTAAGTATTCATAAATAGTAGGGGTGATATCACTTAAATAGGTAAATCCATTATTTTTTTTATTCACCGGTATGCTTGGTCCTGCCATAATGAGCGGCACCCGAATACTGTGCTCGTATAAATTTTGTTTGCCTAGTAAACCGTGCTGCCCAACTGCGAGTCCATTGTCTCCAGCAAAAACAATCAGTGTTTCATTTGCAAGTCCAGCAGCATCGAGTGCTGCAAGAATACGCCCAAGTTGTGCGTCAAGTTCCGATACCATACCATAGTAATGTGCAATTTCTTTTTTTACCGCTGCCTCTGTTCGGGGGTGGGGAAGGAGCATTTCATCTCGAACTGCTAAATCGCCATTATCAAAAGGGTGGGCAGGTAAAAAATTGGGTGGAAGGTTGATGGTATCTGGGTTGTACCAGGCGTCATATTTGGTGGGTGGTGTTCGCGGATCGTGTGGTGATGTGAGTGCGACATAACAAAAAAACGGCTGCTCTTTTGCTTTTTTGCTACTCAAAAATTGGATGGCCGTGCCCGCGTACAATTCGGTGCTAAACGTATCGCTCTTCCAACTATTTTTTGGGTCATACTCGCCGGTAGGGTCAAAATTATTGACGGTTGGATGAAACTGACCACCCTTATTTTCGAAGTGCATACCGCCAAAAAATATATGACCGCCATTATTAAAAAAACGGTGGTGCGATGCTTTATCTGAATGCCATTTGCCGGTGTGAAAAGTAGTGTAGCCTTTTGTTTGAAGTACTTCGGGGAGTCCGGTTAAACTGTCTGGTATGGTACCACCATCGCCGGGTAGCCTATTTACGTACCTGCCCGTTAGCAGCATCACCCTGCTAGGAACACAAACCGCGCCTTGGTGTCCGCCCATAACATGCGCCTGCGTAAATGTAAGACCCCTTGCTACCAGTTTGTCTAGGTTGGGTGTTTTAATTTGCTTGTTGCCAAGTGCATGAATGGTTGCAAAACTTTGGTCATCAGAATAAACGATGAGTACATTTTTGGCGCGCTTGGTTTTACTTGTTTGCGCATATGCACTATTTATTAGTGCGAACAAACAAATAATCCAACTATATGAATAATAACGACGCATCATTTTCCGATTATTGAATTTGTAACTGATAAGCAACTACTGAATTTTTTAAAAACGTTGGCACGTAAATAATTTTATTTTTTGCGTCGTAGCCAATATCCGCGCTGTTTATTTTTTCAGATCTGGTATCAAATAAAGTTATTTTTTGTGCACCTGCTGCAACAAAATAAACAATGCCATTCCAGCAGCTTACGATGTACTGGTTGGGAGCGACTCTTTCAATACCGTCGGTGCTTGGGTCCATACCATCCATGATTTTTGAAATAGCGCCACCAGGGGTTACAGATAATAATGAGCCTCTATCTAAAATGAGTAATTGGTCTTCGATGCTTAAAAGTCCATTGGGTCCTTGCAGGTTTTCTACTTCTATACTAACCATGCCATTTTCGATGCGATGTACTTTTCCGGTTCTACTATCAGATACAAAAACAGCACCATTTTTATTGACGGTAACATCGTTTAAAAAAACAGATCCTTCTACCTTAATTTTATTTTTAATAACACCTTTTTTAATATCAATCACAACAAGCTCCGTAAGGTCCGCTACATAGAGTTCTTGTTTGTATTTGGCCATCCCTTTTGGTGCATTTAAACCAGTAACCCAATCCAAATTAATAGGAGCACCTGTTTTTGATAATTTACTAATGCTTCCCTTGCCGTCTTTGCCATTAGAAGCGCCATCAATATTTGAAACCCATAGGCAGTTTTCTTTGTCATCAACTAACACTGATTCTGGAACTTTTAAAATCGTATCGGTAGCCCACAATTTTTGAACGGTTGCTTTTTGTGCGTTGATGCTAACTAAAGAGAAACATACAAGCGCCAGGGAGGTCATTATTTTTTTCATAGGGAAGATTTATGCAAGAAAGTTAAAGAAAATTAAGGGTCTAGAAATTCCTATTTACCGACTAGCCCTCTTTTTGTTCATTTATGGGTATAAAATGTAGAATACGGCTATTGGTAATTAAGTATTTATGCCCGTTCACGTATTAAATTGCTATACTATTTGAAACTAATTAATGCTTTTTTATGCGTTACATCTCTATCTTATTTCTACTCGTGGTTACTGTTGCTGTAAAGGCTCAAAAAAAACCGTTAGACCACACCGTCTATGACAATTGGCAATCTATTGCAGATCGTGCCATTAGTAATGACGGCAAGTATGTAGCGTATGCCATAAATCCACAAGAAGGAGATGGAGTATTGGTATTACAGTCGTTGCAAGGTGATTATAAGCTTGTTATTCCAAGAGGCGTGGGCGTAGTTTTATCGGAAGATAGTAAGTATGCTGTGTTTCGCATCAAGCCAACTTTTGCGCAAACCCGTGATGCAAAAATTAAAAAGAAGCGACCCGACGAAATGCCTAAAGATAGTTTAGGGGTCGTAAAACTAGGGGACAAAACAGTTAACAAAACCCCTCGTTTAAAATCTTTTAAATTACCGGATGATGCGAGTGGATGGCTCGCCTACTTATTAGATAAAGAACCAGCAGATGCGCCTAAATCAAAAGCGTCACTTGACTCTGCGGCTAAAATCAAAGCTATGTTTGCCATGGCAGATAGTTTGGTGCGTGCCGCGGATAGTATTCGTTTAAAAGCAACAAGTGCATCTGTAAATGGAATGTCTGTTTTGCAAACACCTCAGCAGCAACCTAAAGTAGCAGAAGAAAATGTTGAAGAAGGGACAGTGCTTGTACTTATGAATTTTAATACCAGCGCCGAAACAAAATATCCCTTGGTGAATGATTTTTATTTCAATAAAAAAGGCACGACACTCGTACTTAAAAAAACAAAGAAAAACGGCACGGCTGGTTCTGCGGCAACCATTGTTAAGGTTGATTTATCTAGCATGAAGGCTTCAACGATTCTAACAAAATTTAATGACGCTAAACTCTTTAGGTTAGATGAAGCTGGAAAGCAATTAGCCTTTGTTGCCGAAAGAGATAGTGCTGCAAAAGCGGTGCGTAAATTTTATCAGTTGTATTATTTTAAAGATGGGCAAGATTCGGCAGTTGCTATTGCGAGTCAATCCTCTAAAGGAGTTCCGGCAGGACATATTATTAGCGATAACCAAGCAATTAGTTTTAGTAAATCTGGAGCTCAACTATTTATAGGTACCGCTCCATTATGGCCATTAAAAGATACGAGTTTGCCAGATTTTGACCGCGTTAGTGTAGATGTTTGGCATTACAATGATGATCAAATTATGCCGATGCAATTAAGGTCTATGGAGACCGAACTTAGAAGAGCTTACACGGCTAGATATGATTTTACTTCTAATCGTGTTGTGCCACTTGGATCTTCTACATTTAGAAATGTGGTACAAACAAATGATGGCGACGGTTCTGTGTTTTATGCAGCTACCGACGAAGGCAAAAGAATAGCATCGCAGTGGCAAGGTTATACCATCAATGACGTGTACAGTATTAACCCATTAGATGGTTCTTCAAAACTCATTAAAGCCAATTTAAAATCTGGAAATGTGCAGCCAAGCGTATCTGGTAATTTATTACTCTATTACGATGAGCCTGCTAAAAAATATTTTGTGTATAACCATACAACGGATGTAACCAATGAAATCGCAAAAGACATTACCACACCATTATATGACGAAGAAAACGATGTGCCTGATGATCCTAATGCCTATGGGCTTATGCGTTGGACTGAAAATGACCAGTACGTTTTACTCTACGATAGGTATGATATTTGGCAGGTAGATCCGTTAGGCAATCAAAAATCTATTTGCTTAACTGCTGGCCGCGCTAGTAAAATTTCTTACCGTTTTATCGCTACAGATCGTGACGAAAAATTTATAAAAACAGGGCAGCAATTACTGCTTCGTGTTTTTGATGAAAAATATAAAACAGCAGGCTTGGCGACACTCGTATATGGTTCTAATGCATTAGCTGTATTATTCAAAGAAAAAGTAGCACTTAGTCCACTCGTGCAAAAAGCAAAAAATGCAGATGCATTACTCTATTCCAAAGAAACCTATGTGCAGTCTCCAACATTATTTACTTCTAGTATAAACGGCGGTGCGGCCAATAAGCTAGCTGCTACCAACCCACAACAAAATGATTTTAATTGGGGTACAGCAGAATTATTTACTTGGAAAGCATATACGGGTAAATTAACAGAAGGTATTTTGTACAAGCCTGAAAATTTTGATGCTACTAAAAAGTATCCAATGATTGTTTATTTCTACGAACGTAACAATCAAACCTTGTACAATTATGTTCCGCCAACACCAACGGCTTCTCGTTTAAATATTTCATTTTTTGTAAGCAGAGGTTATGTGGTACTCGTGCCAGACATCTGGTATAAAAAAGGATATCCAGGTCAGGGCGCTTATGATTATATTTTAAGTGGAACACGTGCTGTTGTAAAACAAGGATATATTGATAGTGCCAAAATTGGACTGCAAGGACAAAGTTGGGGTGGCTATCAAATTGCACACCTCATTACTAGAACCAATTTATATGCAGCAGCATGGGCTGGTGCGCCAGTTGTAAATATGACAAGTGCTTATGGTGGCATACGTTGGGGACCTGGGATGAACCGTCAATTTCAATATGAGAAAACGCAAAGTAGAATTGGTGCAACCTTATGGGAAAAGCCAAATTTATACATCGAAAATTCTCCCTTATTTCATTTGCCTAAAGTAACAACACCACTAGTTATTATGGCCAATGATGCCGATGATGCTGTGCCTTGGTATCAAGGGATTGAATATTATACAGCCATGCGCCGTTTGGGTAAAAAAGTGTGGATGCTCAATTACAACAATGAAGCGCACAATTTAGTAGAGCGAAAAAATAGAAAAGATATTCAAATTAGAGAACAACAATTCTTTGATTATTTATTAAAAGGAGAGAAGCCTGCACCATGGATTACAAACGGTGTTCCTGCAACTATGAAAGGAAGGGATTGGGGATTAAAATAGAATGGCTTAGGCCGTTCTATTTGGGTCCCAGGCTTCTAGTTGGTTCGCTACTTCTGTTAAGAAGCTAGCACCAATACTGCCATCAATAATGCGGTGATCGTAACTCAGTGATAGATACATCATATGTCTGATGGCCATGCTATCTCCACTTGGTGTTTCAATAACGGCTACGCGTTTTTTAATGGCACCAACTGCAATAATGGCTACCTGTGGTTGATTGATAATAGGTGTACCCATCAGACTTCCAAAAGTGCCCACATTGGTAAAAGTAAATGTGCCATTTTGGGTATCGTCTGGTTTTAATTTATTGTTACGCGCAGCATCAGCTAAATTATTGATAGATTTAGTAATACCTGCTAAATCTAGTTGATCTGCACCTTTGATAACGGGTACAATTAAGTTCCCATTTGGTAAAGCAGTTGCCATACCCAAGTTTACATATTTCTTTATTACGATTTTATCTCCCACTAAACTAGAATTAATCAGTGGAAATTTTTTCATTGCAGCAACGAGGCAATCAACAATTAAAGGTGTGAATGTTAGTTTAGTGCCTTCTCTTTTTTCAAATTCGGCTTTGTTTTTATTTCTCCATTGAACTAAATTTGTTACGTCAGCTTCAGAAAAACTCGTAACGTGTGGGCTTGTTTGGACACTGTCTACCATGTGCTTGGCAATCAGCTTGCGCATGCGGTCCATTTCTATAATTTCTGTTGGCCCGCTAAAGACCATTTCATTTGAAGGAATGCTAACGTTTAATTTAGAATTAATTTCAACATTTGGTTGTACTGCAACATGCACAGATTTTTTTGCAAAAACCCACTCTAAAATATCTTTTTTTGAAACCCTTCCTCCTGATCCAGTGCCAGGTATTTTTTCTAACTCACTTAAACTTATGCCTTCACTTTGTGCAATGTTTAAGACAAGCGGAGAGTAAAAACGAACTTCGGTGTTTCCTGATTCTTGGGGTGCCGTGTTTACTGGTGCTGCAGGTGCGTATGGAATGAATTCGGGTTCTTCCCCAATAGAAGCAGGAGCAGCTGCTGGGGCTTCAATAATTGTATTTGTAGCAACATTGTTTGCACCAGCTACTTCAATTTTTGCTAGCACACTTCCAATCGGCGCAACATCATTTACCTGAAAACAAATTTCTACTAATATACCTGCAAATGGGGCAGGAACCTCTGTGTCTACTTTGTCTGTTGCAATTTCAAGTACTGTTTCGTCCAAAGCAATATTGTCTCCAATTTGCTTGTTCCATTTTAAAATGGTGGCTTCCATAATACTTTCGCCCAATTTGGGCATCACTAAATCAACAATTGCCATAGACTGCTTAGAGGTTTAACGTCGTTACAAAAGTACGTTATGCGCTTAAAATAGGATTAACTCTTATCCACAATTAAAAGTCGGAGCATATTGAGGGCGCTATTGGCGGTTAACTCAATATTACGCTTGCGGTCAAACCTAAAATGGAATACCTGGGCACGCACTTCATTTTCAGATGCAACGGCCATCCAAACCATTCCAACGGGCTTTTCGGGTGTTTCGCCGCCTGGCCCCATAATGCCACTAACTGCCACTGAATAGTCTGTTTTAAGTAGTTTTCGGACCGAAACTGCCATTTTTCTTACGCATTCTTCACTTACGACACCAACGGTTTCCATGGTTTCTTTAGAAACATCTAATAAATCGCCTTTGATTTCATTGGCATAACTTACCACGGAGCCCTTAAAATAGGCCGATGCGCCGGCTTTAGCCGTTAATAAA
>JBEDIY010000018.1:0-11712 GCA_041173245.1 Bacteroidota bacterium
GCTCCCACTCTACCACTCAAGTTTTAGAAAAATATTACCTTGATCCTAAGGTGTTAACTGCTGTAGAAATATCTGCTTTAAATGTTCGTGTTTTTGGTAAAAAATAGGTTTTCCTCACACAGTTCCTCACACAAATCCTCACACAAAACAAAAAACCACCTACGAATAAACGTAAGTGGTTGATTTTCATGTAGCGAGACCGGGATTTGAACCCGGGACCTCAGGGTTATGAATCCTGTGCTCTAACCAACTGAGCTACCTCGCCAAGAGGTCCATTTAGGGCTGCAAATATAGGGCTTAAATGTTTTTACTTGATAGGTAATTCAAACAATTTCTCTTCCCCTAAAAAACCAGTTAGGGTATCGCCCGGTAAACATGGGCCTACGCCGGCAGGAGTGCCCGTAAACACTAGATCTCCGGGTGATAGGGTAAAGTAGCCAGATATATGCTCTAAGAGGGTTTCAAAGCTATAAATCATGTCTTGGGTAGTGCCCGATTGTGCGGTTTGGCCGTTTTTGGTCAAGGAAAACAAAATATCGGCACCATCCGTATTAAAAGGCTTCCACTCCCCTACAATGGCCGAATGGTCCCAGGCCTTGGCTTTTTCCCAGGGTAAACCCTTGGCTTTTAAATCGGCTTGTACATCGCGGGCAGTAAAGTCGATCCCTACCGTAATGGCGTCTACACAGCTAAGGGCGTTAGCGGCGCTAATGTTTTTGGCTGTTTTGCCAATGCGTAGCACCAGTTCAATTTCGTAGTGCAAATCAGAAGTAAAACTAGGGTATACAAAGTCCACTCCTTTTGGAAATACCGCCGTGTCTGGTTTCATAAAAATAACGGGAGCCTCAGGTACCGCGTTGCCTAATTCTTTGGCATGGGCTGCGTAATTACGTCCTACACAAAATATTTTCATAACAAATTAAATTTCAAAATTAAGGGCGTTACAAATAGTCATGGTTCGGTCCAGTCCAATGGCAGCAAAAGATTCAATCATCTCTATACTCTTGTCTATTTTTTGCGCAATCACAGGCTGCTCGCCCGGTAGCCATTTACCTAACACAAAATCTACCTGACCACCTTTTGGGAACTGATTGCCAATTCCAAACCTAAGCTTTGGATACACATCGGTACCAAGCATGAGCTGAATATCTTTTAGTCCATTATGTCCAGCGTCAGATCCGCTGCCGCGCAAACGCATTTTATTTAAAGGGAGTGCTAAATCATCTACAATGGTAAGGGTTTGACTGGGCTCCAACTTTTCTTTGTCCATCCAGTATTTAAAAGCCTTACCACTTAGGTTCATGTACGTAGTAGGTTTAATGCACACAAATTGTTTGCCCTTCCAAGTAACGGTGGCTACGTCTGCTAAGCGGTCGTTTTTGAACATGCCGCCATGCTTGAGCACAAAAGCACTCACCACATCAAAACCAATGTTGTGGCGGGTGTGTGCGTATTCGGCACCAATGTTTCCAAGACCTACTATTAAAAATTTATGCATGCGTGTACAGTGAGGGCCAAATTTAGTTAAAAACGACCACTAATGTGGCAGCTTCTCACTAAAATAACCATAGGTCCAAGTGCCAGCAACAGCACTTGCAATGACAACAATAACAGCGTAAAATCCGGCGCCAATATGTGCAAACAATGGACCCGGACATGCACCCGTTAAAGCCCAACCAAATCCAAACAACAAGCCACCATAAATTTGACCTTTGTCAAATACTTTATTAGGAATTACAATTTTTTCACCATCCAAGGTTTTGATGTCGAATTTTTTAATTAAAAAAACACTGATAGCACCCACCACCACCGCTGTTCCAATCACACCAAACATATGAAAGCTTTGAAGCCTAAACATTTCTTGGATTCTAAACCAAGAAATAATTTGGGCCTTCACAAAAACAATTCCAAAAACAATACCTACCGCCGCGTATTTTAAATGATACCAAAAAGGTTGTTGCTCTTTTTTCATGATTCGTTAATTATAAAGATAAAATCCAAGGTAAAATAATGTTCGCCATAAAAAAACCGCCCACCATAAAACATATGGTAGCCACTAATGATGGCCATTGTAAATTACTAAGTCCCATAATGGAATGTCCCGATGTACAACCACCTGCATAGCGTGTGCCAAAGCCCACTAAAAATCCACCCACTACCATAACAATAAAACCGCGTAGGGTAAACAAAGATGCAAAACTAAAAAGATCATGCGGTAGCATATAAGCATAGTTGGTTAATCCATAACCCGCTAACTCGCTTTGTAATGCAGGGCTCAAGGCAATTGGCGCATCTGTCATTAAAAATTGATTGGCCATATATGCACCCACAAAAATGCCGCCTACAAAAAATAAATTCCAGCTTTCTTTTTTCCAATCGTATTTAAAATAGTTAATGCCGGCCGGAAAACAAGCCGCACATATATGCCGTAGGTTAGAGGAAATACCAAATACTTTATTTCCTAAAATAAGTAACGCAGGCACTATAAGACCAATAATAATACCGGCTATATACCATGGCCATGGTTGTTGAATTTGTTCTATCATCTTACAATATTTTATTTTTTATTCCCTTCTTGTATAGGTGCAAATGGACCATACTTATGCTGTGTTTCAGAAAAATCATCGGCGTATGGCGCAAAAGGAAAATCGATGGGCTTATTTTTTACAACAGGCCAATCACTATTTTGATTTTTATGTGGCCTAGGCTGGCTGTTTACATAAGCAGCTACATCCCAACACTGCTCTTCTGTTAAAAAAGGATTTTTATGAGAAGCCAAATCAAAAGGCATGTTATTTTTTACATAACCAGCAAAGTTGCTAATGCGGTACAATCCGGCGCCATCGTTGTAACTATGCGGCCCCCATAAGGGCGGATACACATACTCCACATTATTAGGTGCTAACTGCCCCTGTCCTGCGCCGCCATGACAACGCATACAATTGGTGGTGTATACCACCTGCCCTTTTGCAGGATCAGCGGAACGGTTTAAATACGCAAGTTTTTCGATGCCCACACCATTTGGCTTTTGTCCTTTTTGTACGTCTTGACCAAGCCACTTGATGTATGCGTATATGGCTTTAAATTCTTTACTATTACTATCAATAGCGGTTCCGTTTAAACTTCTTTCCATACAATCTGAAACACGCTTGTAAATACTTTCTACCTCTCCACTCCTGTCTCTAAATTTTGGATAGTTGGCAAATACCGCTGCATAATTATTGCCCCAAACTTTTGCGCCTGCTTGCAAATGACAGTTCTGACAGTTCATGCCATTGGTAATTTGCGCAACGCTTCCTTTTGGTCCTAAATACTTTGCCGTATGTGCAATTAAATCTTGACCATAAATAATTAATTTTCGCTCTTCACCATGCACCGTATTGTCAGTGTAAATACTTGGTGCTACCCATTTACTATCTGTTACCGCAACTGGCTTATTGGTAGGAATAGGAAATAACAACTGCTGCGCAATAATGTAAACGCCCATCACAAGCACAAACCAACCAAATCCTTTTTTTAATTTATTGCCATCTATTTTTTTACTGAGCCTGTCGCCAATAAAAATACCTACAATGGCAAGTGCCGTTACCGTTAATAAGAGCGTCCAATTAATATTGATATGATTGCTCACATCACCGGTAAAACCAATTAACGATTTTGCTGCAATAATAAGTAGTGAAGTACCCACTGCCTGCTTCATAGGTAGTTTACTTAATAGCACCAGCGCAGGTATAATTAAAAAGCCACCACCTGCACCTACAAGTCCCGTAAGCACGCCAACAAAAGCACCTTCTAGTAGTATCAGTAAAAAATTAAATTCTTGCTCGGCTGGCTCATTGCTATCATTGGTTTTTTGGGAGCGTATCATAGAAAAAGAAGCAGCAATCATGAGTACTGCAAAAAGCATCATCATGAGTAACGACTTTGTAACAACTACACCAGCAATTGTTCCGAGTTCCGCAGGTATTGCTGGCACCAAAAATTTTCGGGTGGCATACACCGCTGCAATTGATGGGATACCAAAAATGATGGCTGTTTTTATATTTCCAAAGCCCTGCTTAAACTTAGGCCAAGCACCAACAAGGCTACTGGCTCCAACAATAAATAATGAATAGGCACTTGCTAAAACGGGTTCCACCCCAAATAAGTATACGAGTACTGGAACAGTTAATATACTACCGCCACCACCAATGAGGCCTAGTGAGATCCCAATTAAAATTGACGCTACGTATCCAACTATTGCCATGGCTTATTATTTGACACCTTGGTGCCCTTACAAAAATAGAAGAAATGCGTTAAATTGTGGCATATGAAAAACACAATACTCCTTTTCGCATTTGGTATGCTCTGTTGCAGCGCCACAGTAGTAGCTCAAAATACAACACCCACTACTACGCACAAAGTAGTGGTACAACTAAACAGTGCCGACACAGCTGCCTGGGGTGGCGTTATTGGCAATATTAAAAACCTCTCTAAAATTTGGCCCGATCAATTACAAATAGAAGTAGTGGTGCATGGTAGGGCGCTCGATTTTTTAGTAGCGTCAAAATCACATTTAGTAAATGATGTAGAACATCTCTCTAAAAAAGGAATTGTGTTTAGTGCTTGCGAAAACACCATGGGTAAATATGGTATTACAAAGCAAATGCTGATACCTGCTGTATTTACAGTGCCGTCGGGCGTTGGTGAAGTGATCTTAAAACAAGAGCAGGGATGGAGTTATTTACGCGCAGGTTATTAATACTATTATATGCATACAATAAAAAAGGCCTTCGAAAAACGAAGGCCTTTTTATTAAAGTTATTGTTAAGTGAATTACTTCTTTTTAACTTCTTTAGCAGCTGTTGCTTCTTCCTGCTTTAACTGACGTGTCATTACTACAGAAGCAATAGGAATACGTGGAGAGTTCATGATCTCAAGACCAGGCGCTTTCACGTCTTCTACTCTAATGTTTGCGTTTAGTGCAAGGTTAGTGATGTCTACGTTAATGGTTTCTACTAAATCTTTAGGTAAAGCTTTCACTTTTAAAGATTTGATTTTGATAACGAGCTTACCACCTTCTTTAACACCTACCGATGTTCCTGTAAATTTAAGTGGTAGGGTTGCTACTACTTTTTTGTCGTCTACTAGTTCTAAAAGATCTAAGTGAATTAACGCATCAGATACTTTGTCAAACTGAAGATCTTTTAAGATACATCTGTACATTTTACCGTCAACGGTAACTTCAGCAATTTGGAACTCACCAGTGTACACTAAAGGCTTAAATGCCTTCGCAGAAGCGTAAAAATTTACCTCCTGAGCACCCCCGTAAATTACAGCTGGCACGTTTTCCTGAGAGCGAATTTGGCGGGCGGCTTTTTTGCCATGATCGGTCCTCAGGTGTCCTTCGATTGTAATTGATTTCATAATAAAAATTTTGGACGGCGAAGGTAAGGAAAAAACCTTTTAGCCGCGCTCTTTAAGCTGAGAATGTATAAATAGGCTCGTAATACTCTTATTTTCATAGGCATTACGGATAGCAATGGCAAACAAATCGGCCACCGAAATCACCTTAATTTTAGCACTTTCCTGCTTTAAAGGGATGGTATCACATACCACAAGCTCCTCTAAAACACTGTTCTCGATGTTTGCATAGGCGTTTCCGCTGAGTACAGGGTGGGTAATCATGGCTCTAACGCTTCTGGCACCCTTTTCCTTTAAAAGACCCGCAGCCTTGGCTAAAGTGCCCCCTGTGTCGCAAATATCGTCTACCAATATAATGTCTTTACCGGTTACGTCACCAATTACTACCATGCTGGCAATTTCATTGGCACGCTTGCGGTGTTTATCACAAATCACCATTTCGGCATTAAAATAGCTCGCAATTTCGCGCACACGGTTGGTACTTCCTACGTCCGGAGCGGCAAATGCAAGGTTTTGTAATTTAAGGTCGTTGATATAAGGGATAAAGATGGCTGAACTGTCTAGGTGATCTACCGGCACATCAAAGAAGCCCTGAATTTGCGCCGCGTGTAAATCCATGGTGATAACACGGTTGGCACCCGCCGATTCTAATAAAGTAGCAATTAATTTAGATCCAATGGCTACCCTTGGCTTGTCTTTGCGGTCCTGACGTGCATATCCGTAATACGGAATCACGGCAATAATTTTATACGCACTTGCTCTTTTAGCTGCATCAATCATGAGCAGCATTTCCATTAAATTATCGGTAGGTGCAAAGGTACTTTGTACTAAAAAAACATAATCGCCTCTAACGCTTTCTAAAAATACGGGCTGAATTTCTCCATCGCTAAAACGCTGGATATTTACTTTGCCTATTGGGGCGCCAAAACGTTGTGCAATTTTTTGTGCAAGCTCCTGAGAACCAGTGCCTGAAAAGATTTTTACGGAAGGGTTCATAGTCATGTAGAATATGCAAACGAAGGTATTATTTACCTGTTTAACTTTTAAACAGACTTATGCCTATTTTATTGACATTTGGGATTTGACCGCATTTTGCGGGTTTGGGCTATGCGCAAACTATGCTTGCGCCGCATATTATTTATGCTTGCGCCGTTGGACCCCCAAAATTCATCGGGATCTCTATTTGCTCCAGGTCTTTGATGGTTCCGTTGCCGGCTTCGTAACGCTCAATGTTTTCGGCGAGGGCCTTCATAAAACGCTTGGCGTGCTGTGGGGTAAATATCACCCTCGACTTTACTTTACTTTTTGGCGTACCTGGCATCACATTTACAAAGTCAATGACAAACTCTGCATTGCTGTGCGTAATAATAGCAAGGTTGGCGTAACTACCTTCTGCTACTTCTTCTGAAATTTCTATGTTTAACTGATTGCCGGGCTGCTGGTCCATGGTAAAAATGTTAGCTTGATGTTGTGGGGTAAAATTGTGTAGCAAAAGTAACCGAAATTTTTAAAAAAAAGCGGCCCCGAATTTTCGGGGCCGCAATAGTATTAGAATGTCAGATACATATTATTTATCCCACCATACTTTAGCATCAGAAGAGTTCACACCATCAGCACCAGAATAGTTAGCTGCAGCAGCAGTAACATTTTTGGAGTTGGTAGAAAACTCTCTAGTACCATACATATATCTACGTGGAATTTGCTTGCTCGCGTTAGCAGCATAAACAGTTGGTGTTAATACAGGGAAACCAGATCTTCTCCAGTTGCTCCAGCCTTGAAATCCATTTGGATAAAAAGCTAGGTAAGCTTCTGTATTAATTAACTTAAGGTCATCAGTGCCATTTAAAGCAACTTTTAACATGTAAGCATCGTAAGCTGTTTGTGAAAACACACCCCAATCTGTCATGTTTTCTTTAACACCGTTTGCATATAAAGTAGCAGCATTTTCAGAAGTCCAACCTAATTTAGCGGCTTCTGCACGTGCAAACTTTAATTGAGAAGATGATAAAACAATAACAGGAGAGTTTGCAGCACGCTTAGTAGCAGGAAGTACATAAGCCCAAGTAGGGTTTGCACCAATAAAAGCAGTGGCTAAATCTCTGGTTAAACCATAAGGGATACCCACTGATGAAGAGCCAAATGCAGCAGCACGAGGATCAGCATTTGCTGTTTGCATACCCGTTACAAAACTAGCAACACCTTGGTCTTTTCTAGTAAGGTAGTTACTAAACCATGGGTTATTAAACGCACCACCTGGGTAGTTTACTGTAAAATTATCTGCCGAGGCATCAATAAAGTTTGCTGTTGCAAGAGCGGCAGCAAATTCTGCTTTACCAGCCGCAGCATCAACCTTGGATAAACGAAGTGCCATCATCATACGAAGTGAATTGGCAAATTTTGTCCATTTAGTAGTGTTGCCAGCATAAATAATATCGCCTCTAACAGCTATACCTACATTAAACTGAGCAACAGCAGCTTTTAATTCTGCAATAAGTGCAGGATAAATAGCACTTTGCTTATCATAAGCGATATCTGAATTGCCTTTTAAAGCTTGTGTGTATGGAACGTCACCCCAATAATCGGTAACAATCCAGAAGTAATAAGCTTTTAAAATTCTTGCAATAGCAATTTGGTTGGCATTGCTACCATTTAGTGCTGCAAGATCTTTATACTTAGCATCTGAATTTACATTGATGATATTTTGTAAATCGTTTAATACACCAGAATAAAAACCATCAAAATCTGATTGAGGGGGTGTGTAACGAGATTCGTCGGTATACTGCGTTTGAGCAAAATACTGACAGTAATAACCCGGCGTAATTGAAGAAGCAGTTCCACCAATGCCCGATAAGACGTTGGTTAAAAGTGCACTGGTTACAGGTATTGGCGTTGAGTTTGGATTCACGTTCATGTCACCAAAATCATCGATACTTTTTGAGCATCCGAAAAGGACAACCGATGAAAGTGCTAGCGCAACTAATTTATTTTTCATGTCTTTAATTTTTAAAATTTAATGATTGGAATGAATTAGAATGTTACTCTGATATTCATACCAACACCTCTAACACTTGGGAACTGACCGTTCTCACCAAACGTTGGAGAAATTTCTGATGGATCAAACATTTTGTCTTCAGACCATAATAGTAATGGCTTTCTTGCGATAAGCGATACTGTTAAGTCTTTACAAACTTTTTGAAGACCCATTTTAGCAACTGGCAAATGGTATCCAATACTTAACTCCTGTAATTTCACATACGATAAAGAGTGAATAAACGGAGTAGCGTTTCTTTGGAAATAGAACTGTGTGAAATAAGTATTCGCATCAATGTAACGGTCTACTTTTGCACCAGACTCATCTACACCACTCACTTTAACACCACCGCCATCGGCAACAGCATCACGTACGTTTTTACCTTTATCGTTAAGGGCAGCTGTTTCAGCTAACAAACCAGAGAAGTAACCCCACATGTGAGAAAGAGAGTAGAATTTACCACCAAACTGATACGTAATGTTTGCATTGATTTCTAAGTTACCCTTAAAACGTAATGTATTTAACATACCACCTGTGTGCTTAGGTAATACAGAACCAAAATTTTGATCTGCAGCAACTTTATAATAACCATTGGCTAAAATAACGGGTTGTCCTTTATCATACACTGTTTTAGAACCAATTAATTGACCCCAAGTTTCGTTCAATGCAGCAAAAGCTGTTGCACCTCTTGTACCAAAAGCAGAACCTCCTAAAGAAATTCTTGAGATACCTGGCGCAATAGCTACTACTTTATTGTATAATAAGTTAGCGTAGTTAACAGATACTTCGTAGTTCCAGTTTTTAGTTTTGATAACATTCATGTTTAACTGAACTTCAAAACCTTTTTTGTCAATACGTGCAGCATTGATGTTTTTACCCGTAAATCCGGAAGCGCCAGAAACAGATACGTTTACAGGTTGCTTATCATTGATTTCTTCAAAGTAAGTAAGGTTAACATTTAATTTATTAAATAATTTAATGTCGATACCTGCTTCTTTGGTTGAAATTAATGAACCTCTTAATTCAGGATCAATTAACGCATCTGGTGTACCCATTAAAGCGTTACCATTCCACTGGTTAGCACCTAAACCATAGTTGAGTGCAAATGCATACGCACCTAATAATTGTGGTTTGTTACCCCAGCTCGCAAAGAATTTTAGGTTATTAATGTAAGAAGGCATTTTTACCAATTCAGACATAATAAACGCAGTACCTACAGAAGGATAAAAAATATTGGCACCTTTTTGTAGCACAGAAGCATAGTCACTTCTAGCTGTAAGGTCTAAAGAGATCCACTCTTTGTAACCAACGTTTGCAGTACCAAAAATAGACCTATACTCAGATTCGTTTCTAGAGCTAGAATATGAAACTGGGTTAATTGAATTACTTAAAGTATACAAGCCAGGGATAATTAATCCTTGGTTAGTATTTGTACCCATGCTAAATCCTTTGTTATTTCTTAAAGAATAACCAGCAGTAGTATTTACAGCAAACTGACCAAACTTATTCGTATACGTACCAATTAATTCATAGTTATTTTCTGAAGAACTAGAAGAACTTACACCATAGCGTGCAAGCTCTCCGGTTTGTGTACCTGAGTTTTGCATATCAGTAGGTATAATAGATTCGGAAGTAGCAGAAATGTGATTTCTACGAATGTTACCAGTTATTTTAAAGTGGTTGTTAAATTTATAACTAAGTGAAACGTTACCCACTAAACGATTTGTTTTTTGAACTGGGTTAATCCATTCAAAAGCTTTGTACGGATTATACCAGTAGTTACCTGCATAAAAATTACGAGGACCAGAAGCACCCGCTAAATAAGTAGATGGGTTGTTGTGATTCCAGCTACCATAATATCCTTCTGGAGATTTAATATCTTTTAATTCCTTCATGATTTTCATATCCAAATCACGGTGGAACCATTGGTTAAAGCTTCCTGAAGAGTTATTTGCATAACCATCATCAAATTGACCATTAAGAGAGCTATACACATAGTTTATGTTTGTTTCCAAAGTAAACTTGCTAAAAGTAGACCTATTGGTAAAAAACAAAGTATGCTTATCCTGCTTAGAGTTTGGTAATAAACCTTTGATATTTTGGTTGGTATAAGAAACCCTTGTACTACTATTATCACCCGTTTTAAAGAAACTTAAGTTACTGTTACTAGAAGTACCCGTATTCCAGAAATCTCTTACGTTGTTGGGTTGCGGCGTTAATGATGCCGTTTTAAAAGAATACTTTGTATTAGGGTACCAAGCATACCAAGGAATATATTCTTGACCTGTCATTCTAGGACCCCAGCTAGCATCATCAGAATAGTCGTGATAGAACTTGCCATCTAAAGGTTTCCATGTATCAGGCATACCTGTTTGCCATGCAAACTTTTCAAAGGTACCACTACCACCAGCATACAAGTCTTGGTATTCTGGTAAACGGTACACCACGTCTGCAGTAAATGACTGTGTAAATTCTATACCAACACCTTTTTTAGAACCACCTTTTTTAGTGGTAATAACAATAGCACCAGAAGATGCACGATCACCAAAAAGGGCAGTTGCGTTAGCTCCTTTTAATACTGTAATACTCTCAATATCTTGAGGGTTAATATCAGAAGAGTTCATGGGAGTACCATCTATAACATAAAGTGCAGAAGAACCACCAATAGAACCTTCACCACGTAAACGCACGCTACTGTTTCTACCGAGCGCAACGTTAGATTCGTCACGAAGTTGTAAACCAGCAACCTTACCACCTAGGGCAGCGTTTAAATTGGGTTGAACGACTGTGTTTAATTTTTCTCCAGAAATCACTTGTACACTGTACGGTGTTTTCTTAGAACTTTGTTTTAAACCAAAGGCGTTTGTTACAACTACCTCTTTCAAGTTTTCCGCAGCACTTGGTAATACAATGCTTAACGGTTTACCTGTAATATCTACTGTTACGCTTTTAAAGCCAACACTAGAAACGGTCAGTTTTTTTGCAGTACCTGCTGTTTTGATAGAGAAACTACCATCAGCATCAGTTAATGCAGTAACTTTTGAACCTTCTAATTTAACGGTTGCAAATGGAACAGCTGCTCCATTTTCATCAACAACCTTTCCGCTTACGCCAGCAGTCTGTGCTAGCAAAGCAAAACCGGAAAATATCACTATTAGTAGTGATAGAGCTAATTTTTTCATCAACGAATTAGTTTTGTGAAACCCTAAGTTAACAAAATGTTAACTAATGCATGTAAGTTTAGCTTAATTTTTTTCGATTTTCCTAATCATTTATTT
>JBEDIY010000019.1:0-44847 GCA_041173245.1 Bacteroidota bacterium
AGGCAATATATCTGTAGCGAACAGTACCTGCTTGATTGCGTGCATTTAAAATAAGTTTTCCATTACTCAGTGTGGCGGCAGTTGCTTCATTGCTTCCAGGTAAAACAATAGAGTTAGCAAGGGAAAAACTTTCTCCATGATTGTCTGTATAAAAAGCGTGTGCGTTATAGTCTTCAAAGTTTTTTTGTGGAGGACCCGACGAATGATTGGCAGCCACATAAATACGTCCTTTATATATACCACTTAAAAACTGTGTAGCATGCCCCGGTGTATTGGCGTAACTGCGCCAATCTTCTTTAAATGAATAGGCATTATTCACGCCCGGCTGGTTGGGGCGGTGTACCTGCGCTGTAATATTAACAGGAGTTGACCAGGTAGCACCTTCGTCGATAGACGTTACATACCATACTTCACGAATACCCCTTCCCATACGCATCGAATATTCGTCATTGTTGCCCGTGTTATAAAATAAAAAAATACGGCCGGCCGGATAACGCGGATCCTTGAGGTCTACCACAGGTGCCGGATTACCCGCTTGTAAATTATTATAATCAATAACGGTTGAAAGTGCAGACCAAGTTGCACCACCATCTGTGCTTTTTTTAAGTACAATATTGATATCTCCAAAATCCCCACTCCCATTAACGCGCCCTTCACAAAAAGCCAATAAATTTTTATTAGGAAGCCCAACGATTGCAGGTATACGGTAAATTTTATGTCCCTCGGTGCCAGACTCAAACACAGTGGTAACAGTAGTTTGCGCCGTTACAAACTGAACAGTAGCCATCAAAATAAAAAGTATACAAACGCGTTTACAAAACATAAGTTTCATTTATTGTGTGATAAATATAAGATACAGCGCTTACATTTACAGCATGAAAAAATTGAATACTTTAACGGACATCATATTATCTAGAAGATCTAGTAAACCAGCTACATTTAACGGCAACAAAATAGAAGATGCGCAAATAGAAGCGTTATTAAACCTTGCACACTGGGCACCTACACATGGCCGAACAGAACCTTGGCGTTTTAAAGTATATGCAGGTGAAGGCGTAACAAAATTTTGTGAAGCCCACGCGGCGCTCTACAAAACGAGCACCGACCCCGAAGTATTCACAACTACAAAATTTGAGGGCCTGCAAAAATTGGGGAGCCAAACTTCCCATATAATTGGGGTATACATGCAAAGACAAGTACCCGCAAAAATTGCTGTTGTAGAAGAAATTGCGGCTACCGCCGCAGCCATGCAAAATATACTGCTTGGCGCCGAAGCCCTTGGTATCAGTGCCCTTTGGAGTACTGGTGGCATGACGCACCACCCAGCCCTTAAAAGTTTTTGGGGGCTCGCAGACGAAGATGTGGTGATGGGGCTTCTCTACCTTGGTTATACCAATGAGCCCGTCGCTGCAGGCAAAAGAAATGGAACTGCATCCGAAAAGACAAGTTGGATTAGATAACCGAGATCAGATAGTATTATTACTAAAAAGCGTTTCTTTGTGTCAATGGAAAAAGGTGCACAAAAATTAATTATTCTTACCGCGCCTTCCGGCGCGGGTAAGACTTCAATTACCAGGTATTTACTCGATAAATATCCGGCGCTTTCTTTTTCTATTTCGGCAGCCACCAGAGCACCACGTGGGAGGGAAGTAGACGGTGTCGATTATCATTTTATGGATGTTGATGCGTTCAAACAAAAAATTGATGAAGACGCATTTATAGAATGGGAAATGGTGTATGAAGGAAGTTATTATGGCACGTTAAAATCGGAACTGGACCGCATTTGGAGCCTCGGAAAAATACCAATGCTTGATATTGACGTACAAGGTGCAGTGCACGTGCAGCAAGCGTTTGCGCACAATAGTTTATCCCTATTTATTTTACCACCAAGTATCGAAGCACTTGAAAAAAGATTATCTTTAAGAGGAACGGAAACACCGGAAAGCTTAGCTACCAGACTCAACAAAGCGAGTTATGAAATTTCATTTAGTCATCAGTTTAACCACTGCATTGTGAATGATAATTTAGAAACTGCTTGCCAAGAAACAGAAAATATCATTACCCAGTTTTTAGGCTGGAAATAAAATAGTACGTATGCCATTTAAAAATAGAACGGTACTCATTACTGGTGCTACCAGGGGAATTGGAAAAGCCATTGCCATTAAGCTTGCTAAAGAAGGTGCTAATATTATTATTGCAGCAAAAAGTATAACCGAAGATCCTCGACTTGGAGGTACTATTTATTCTGCAGCTGCCGAGGTAGAAGCTGCTGGTGGTAAGTGTTTGGCAGTACAAGTAGATATCAGATTTGAAGATCAAATAGAAGCAGCCATTGCAAAAGCAGCGGAAACATTTGGTGGCATTGATGTGGTGATTAATAACGCATCTGCTATTCAATTAACAGGTACCGAACAAACAGAAAGCAAAAAATTTGACCTCATACATAGCATTAATGTGCGCGGTACTTTTTTAGTAGTGAAGCATGCGTTACCTTATTTAAAAAAAGGAAACAACCCGCACATACTTACGCTTTCGCCACCCATTAACATGGACCCAAGGTGGTTAGGGCCACACGTAGCGTATACCATTAGCAAGTTTAATATGAGTATGCTTGCGATTGGTTGGGCACAAGAATTTAAATCTGCTGGTATTGCTTCTAATGCCATTTGGCCAAAAACCACCATCGATACCGCTGCTGTTCGTAATTTACTAGGCGGACAGGCACTTGCTAATATGAGCCGCACCACCGATATCATGGCCGATGCGGCGTATTATATTTTAAAGCAAAAAGCAACAGATTGCACCGGTAATACCTTTACAGATGAAGAAGTGCTTGCAAAAGAAGGCATTACTAATTTAGACCACTACGCAGTAGTGCCTGGCGGGAAATTATTTAACGACCTCTTTGTATAAAGCAGTATCATGCTGTTTAGTTGGTTGGATTTTCTGGACGCATTTGCGGGAACAACAACACATCTTGTATAGAAGGCTGGTTGGTCATCATCATACACAAACGGTCAATTCCAATACCAATACCCGCAGTAGGCGGCATGCCATACTCTAATGCACGTAAAAAGTCGTGGTCAATAAACATCGCTTCATCATCACCACGCTCCATGAGTTTCATTTGCTCTTCAAAACGTTCGCGCTGATCGATAGGGTCGTTTAATTCAGAATAAGCGTTGGCTATTTCTTTTCCGTTTACCATAAGCTCAAAACGCTCTACAAGCCCTGGTTTAGAACGGTGCTTCTTGGTTAAAGGACTCATTTCTACCGGATAGTCAATAATAAAAGTGGGCTGAATAAAAGTATGTTCCGATGTAGCTCCAAAAAGCTCATCAATGAGTTTCCCTTTACCAATATTTGTAGGCACATCAATATGTAGTTGCTTGCACACGCCTCTTAATCCTTCTTCGTCCAGGCCACTCACATCAATACCTGTGTTTTCTTTAATCGCATCATGAATGCTTATACGCTTAAATGGCGCTTTAAAATCGATGGTTTTATCACCAACGGTTACAACGGTTGTGCCATGTAACACCAACGCAATTTTTTCAAATAGTTGCTCGGTGGTTTCCATCATCCAGAAATAATCTTTGTACGCCGTGTACCATTCAAGCACCGTAAATTCTGGATTGTGGGTTCTATCCATACCCTCATTTCTAAAGTTTCTACTAAACTCATACACCCAATCAAATCCACCAACAATTAATCTTTTTAAATAAAGTTCATTGGCAATACGCAAATAAAAAGGTGTGTCAAGCGCATTGTGGTGCGTTGCAAATGGACGCGCTGCTGCACCTCCTGGAATGGCCTGTAACACAGGCGTATCAACCTCTAACGCACCTTGTGTATTTAAGAATTCACGAATGGTATTGATTAATTTTGTTCTTTTTACAAACGTATCTTTTACATCTGGATTGATAATTAAATCAGCGTAACGCTGACGGTATCTAAACTCTGGATCTGTTACGGCATCAAATACGTTACCCTCATCATCACGCTTAACCACTGGTAATGGTTTTAGTGATTTAGTAAGAAGGGTTAGACTGTCTGCATGGATAGACGTTTCACCTGTTTTAGTAACAAAGGCATAACCGGTTACACCAATAATATCGCCTAAGTCTAACCCGTGTTTTACCACATTATCCCAAAAACTAAAGTCTTCGCCTGGACAAATATTATCTCTTTTAACATAGAGTTGAATAATGCCTTTGGTGTCCTGAATTTTTATAAAAAATACCTTGCCTTTGTCGTTGATGCTCATGATACGACCAGCTACGCAAACAGCTGCAAAATTTGCCGCCGTTTCTTCGGAAAAGCCATCTTTAATATCTACTGAGTAATGCGTTACTGGATAGAGTGCAGCAGGAAATGCGTCCACACCTGCGCTTTGCATGGCTTGCAGTTTTTCTCTACGAATTATTTCTTGTTCACTTAAATGTGGCTGACTCATATCTGTTAGAATTTAATGGCGCATTCACTTAGCATCATTGCAATTAGTATAATAGCGCGCTGCGAAATTAAGACATGCAGCTCGTTTACCAAAAAGAAGTAAGGGGCTACTTAATTATAGTAATTGATATAGGATTTCTTTCTGACCCATTTCAATCATATCACCAGGCTGCATGTTTGCAACAGAGAGTTTTCCAATACTATACCTAATTAGCCTTAAGGTAGGAAAACCAACGGCAGCAGTCATTTTACGCACTTGTCTGTTTTTCCCTTCTGTTAAAGACATATGAATCCAAGGCGCTGGAATTTCTTTTCTAAATCTGATGGGTGGATTTCTCGGAGGGACTACAGGATTCATTTCAAAAATGGCCGCTCGTGCAGGTTTGGTGAGATAGGGTTTTCCATCTACTTGAATGGTAACACCAGCCTCTAACTTTTGAACCGCTTCTATGGTAATGGCACCATCTACTTGTGCATAGTAAGTACGTTGGTGCTCAAAACTAGGATGTAATAATTTATGATTTAAAGTAGTATCGTTTGTTAAAATAAGTAAGCCTTCACTATCTGCATCAAGCCTTCCAACGGGGTATACATCCTTTGGTACATCAAAGTAATTAGCTAGTGTTTCTTTATTTTCGATGGGCGAAAATTGAGAAGCAACGAGGTATGGTTTGTAAATAATAAAGTACTGATTCATGTATAAAACAAAAGTCTCGCAGAAGCGAGACTTTATATATGGATGGGTTAGTAAGTACAGGGAAATAAATTTCCCTACCACAATAATAAAAATACTTTTAGATGAATCAATATTATTTGTAAATAATTTTATTAACATTTTAGAATCAAATGTGTAAACTGTATCAAAATGTAGCGCGCTAAATACATTTTGGCGTTTAATGCGTATGCGCATGGTATCTTACCTTTACAATCAATAAAACATCCTGTATGAAGTTTCCAGCTGCTGTTCCAGTGAGTCGTATTGCCGAATTAATTGGTGCTACCGTAATAGGTGATACACATGCAAACGTGGGGGGTATCAATGAAATTCATGTAGTGGAACCTGGAGATTTGGTATTTGTAGACCATCCAAAATATTATGACACTTGCCTGAATAGTGAAGCTAGTTTTATCATCATCAATACCTCAGATGTTATAATTCCAGAAGGAAAAACAATACTTGTAACAAAGGATCCATTTGAATCTTACCTCACCATTGTTGCTCATTTTAATCCGGTGCTTAAAGCGACAGAACCCATAGCAGCAAGCGCTTTCATAGGAGAAGGCACGTATATCATGCCACAGGTTTTTATTGGTAATCATGTTCGTATTGGAAAAAATTGTAGGCTCTATCCGGGCGTTTGCATTTTAGATAATACCGTTATTGGAGATGATGTTGTTATTCAAGCTGGCAGCATTATTGGTAGCGATGCATTTTATTACAACACCAAAAAAAATAGAGACCAGTGGTTTAAGAAAATGGAAAGTTGTGGATCGGTGGTGCTTGAAAATGGTGTTGAAATTGGCGCCAATTGTACCATTGATAGAGGCGTTACAGCGATCACTAAAATTGGTGCAGGCACTAAAATAGACAATGGGGTACATATTGGTCATGATACCATTATTGGAAAAAATTGTTTGCTTGCTGCTCAAGTAGGAATCGCTGGAGGGACTATACTAGAAGATGGCGTTACCCTATGGGGACAGGTAGGTGTGAATAAAACAATTCGAATTGGAGTAGGTGCCGTGGTTTTAGGCCAAGCTGGTGTTACCAACAATCTAGAAGGAGGTAAAACCTATATGGGCTTCCCTGCTACCGAAGCTTCTGCTAAAAGACGCGAACTGGTTTGGATCAAAAGAATCCCTGAGCTTTGGAAAAAAGTAATGGACTAGATGTTTCCCCTAGCCCTTTAAATTATATTTTACCGTTAACGCTGCTGCCACTCGATTAATCGTTTCTTCAAGCGGCGTATACGAAAAATCAGGTAAGGCTTTAAGTAGTTTCGTATTATCAAAATTTACAACAGCCTGTGCGGTTAACGTTGTTTCTTTGGTTAATAGAGGAGAACTGCCCGTAAAAAAGGCTTTAACCGCTTCAAGTCGCCAAACAATAGCAGCTAATAGGGGCGTTACTTTTTTAGACGGTCGCGGCACTTTAAAAGCATCAGCAATTAAGTTAAATATGGTTCGGTAAGGGGTATTATGACCGCTAATAATATAGCGCTGTGCACTAATATCACTTTTCATGAGGGCTGTCATCGCATTTGATACATCTTTTACATCCACAAAGCCACTCACGCCGTTTGTATACCAAGGAAAACGGTTATACACCGATTTAAAAATTCCCGAAGAGCCGCCATTCCAATCACCACTACCTAATATAATCACCGGGTTCACAATCACAGCATCAAGTCCTTCGCCAATTCCACGCCACACTTCCATTTCTGCTAAATATTTTGTTTTCCCGTATTCGCTGTTACTTGTTTCTTCGGACCAGTTCATAGTTTCATTGATAGGTCCATCTTCTCTTATTCTACCAAGTGCCGCCACAGAACTTACAAATAATAATTTTTTGATGTCTGCATCAATACAAGCATTTACAACATTTGCAGTTCCTTCTACATTGGTGGCGTGCATGCGCTTTTTTTGCTTTGGATCAAAAGATACAATAGCTGCACAATGGTATACTTCTGAGACGCCCTTGAGGGCTTCTTCCAATACCACAACATCTAAAATATCACCTTCTATCCAGTCTATTTTATCTGAAAATGGTATGGCTGGAATTTGCTTACGGTAGAGTGCACGTATTTGTAAATCACTTGCGCCATGATGCGCAGCAAATAAAGTTTCAATCAATGAAGCACCTAGTAAACCACTTGCACCGGTAATAAAAATCATAATAAATTTTAAGGTAAAAAATTACAGAAATTACAAATACCACTTACCACCATATCAATTTGTGTAGCGTTAAATCCAGTAGGCATTTTTACAGCAGGGACTACCACATGCTCTAAACAAAATGTTTTATTACAGTTGTCACAAATAAAATGAACATGGTTATCGTGGTGATGTCCAGCACTACAGCTGTCTTTACAAAGTGCATATACAACCGCATTATCCGGCGTTGGGATGGTATGGATAATCCCTTTGTCTACAAAGGTTTGGAGGGTTCTATAAATAGTAACGCGGTCAAAATCTGTTCCCACATGTAATTCAATATCCGCATGCGCTAGTGCCGAATTTTCTTGAAAAAACCCTTCGAGTATTTTTTTCCTGCCATCTGTAATACTCAGACCAGTCCGCTTTAATAGATCAATAATTTTTTGTTCCACCTATTAATTATTGTGGGTTGTTGGTAAAAACGCCATTTACAAATGTGCCCGAAATACTTTCTGCGAGTAGCTTTTTAATGTCTATTTGAAGTTGCTGTAAATCTGTTTGCTTGAGGGCATCATAAACTTGTCCGCGCAGTTTTCCATTACGGTCTACAAGTGCAAAAAACTGGGTATGAATAAATTGATCTTCAATTTTTTCTACATTGTTTTTTGGATCATCTAGTAAATAAGAGCTTCTTGCCATTTGGTATAAACTATCCTTTCGTCCTGTTAACAGCACCCATTTTTTAGTGTCAATTTGTAAAGAGTCGGCGTACTTTTTAAGACGCCCCACCGAATCCGTTTCGGGGTTACAAGTATGTGCTACTATTAAAAATTCAGGATTTGATTTGTTGGCTTCATAAATGGTACGCATACTTTCGTGCATGCGTGGGCAAATGCCTTTACAGGTTGTAAAAAAATATTGCACAACTGTTACCTTTCCACTCATGTCTTGATTGGTAAATGATTTACCATTTTGTGTCGTAAACATAAACGGCTTCACATAACCAAGGGTAGGAAGTTTTGGTTTCCAATTATCGGTTCCGCGAAACAAGAAGTAATAGAACCCTGCTAACAAAAGGGTAAAAAACACCAGGTAAATTGCCAGTTTCTTGCTCATACTTTTAGAATTGGATTCAAAGTTACGCTTATTCTAACATTTTGCAACATAGTTGCAATAGCGTACCTTTGTACTTATGAAATTCAAGATTAACTGGGACGCTTTTGGTATTGCCGCATCGGTGGCATGTGCCATACACTGTGCAGTGTTACCACTTATTTTGAGCAGTTTGCCACTTTTTGGGATCAATATTATAGAAAATCAAGGCTTCGAATTTCTAATGATCGCCCTAGCTTTTGTGGTGGGGGTTTACTCTTTATACCATGGCCGCAAAAAACACCACCATAGTTATTATCCGATGGTCTTATTTGCAGCGGGTATCGGCTTACTTTTTATAAAATCATTGCTGCATTCGCATAGCCTCATGTTACTGCTCCCAGCGGTATCACTTGTAGTAATAGCGCATTATTTAAACTATAAATTGTGCAGGGTACATAACCACGCGCACGCCGACGATTGCAACCATTAGTTTGAAACAGAATAACTAACGCTCCCGTCTTTCTCATCTTTTAATTGAACGCCTAATGCCATGAGCTGGTTTCTGATTTTATCGGAAGTGACAAAATCTTTACTTGCCTTGGCCTGACTGCGCACTTCGATAAGTAGTTGCAATACACCATCTAATACAGCAGTGTTTGCGGCAGAGGGTGCTACTAGTCCAAAAATATCTTCGAGGTATGTTTTTAATGACTGTTGCAGATGTAAAACGGTGCTATTAGATAATGCATTTATTGGCGTGTGTTTATCTTTGATACCATTAATAATTGGAACCAACTCGAACATATTTGCTAGCACTTTAGGCGTACTAAAATCATCGCTCATAAACACCCCAAAATCATCAACGAGTGCATTTACTTTTTTATCCAATTCAACATCAGTAGCTGCTGTTGTTGCATCAGAAACTTGTAGCTTAGACAACCACTCATAGGCATCCCATAAACGCTTGGCAGCTTTTTCTGCAGCAATAAGCGCTTCGTTGCTAAAATCAAGCGTGCCCCTGTAATGACTTTGTAAAATAAAAAACCGAACCGTATTTGGTGCGTAAGCTTGTTCTAAAATAGGATGCGTTCCGGCAAAAAGTTCGGAGAGTTTAATAACGTTATTATAACTCTTTCCCATCTTTTTTCCATTGATGGTAATCATATTATTATGCAACCAATAATTTGCTGGTGCTACATGATTACAAACAGTGCTCTGCGCAATCTCACATTCGTGGTGTGGAAATTGTAAATCCATTCCACCTCCGTGTATGTCAAATTTTTTACCTAAATATTTTGAACTCATGGCAGAACACTCAATATGCCAACCTGGGAAACCCTCTCCCCATGGGCTTTGCCAGCGCATGATATGTTCTGGAGGTGCTTTTTTCCATAATGCAAAATCAGACTTGTTTTGCTTTTCATCCTGGTTGTCTAACTCCCTGGTTGTATCAAGTTGATCTTCTAAATTACGCCCACTTAATATGCCATAGGGTTGACCTTTTTTAGAAAAGTCAATATTGTATTTTTCAACATCAAAATATACAGAGCCGTTGGCTTCGTACGCATAACCATCTGCAATAATTTGCTTGATCATTTCTATTTGCTCCACAATATGACCGGTAGCAGTAGGCTCGATGCTTGGTGGCAAATTATTAAACTGCTGCATCGCCCAATGAAACATATTGGTGTATTTCTGCACCAGCTCCATCGGTTCAAGTTTTTCTAATACCGCTTTTGTTGCAATTTTATCTTCAGCTTCCCTACCTTCTTCTTCAAAATGTCCGGCGTCTGTAATATTTCGAACGTAACGCACTTTATACCCAAGGTGTTGTAGATACCTAAACACCACATCAAATGTGATAAAAGGTCTCGCATGGCCTAAATGGCTTTCTCCAGAAACAGTTGGACCACAAACATACATGCCAACATAAGGCGCGCCAATGGGCGTAAATACTTCTTTCTGACGCGTTAATGAGTTGTATACTTTTAGAGATGCCATGAGGCCACGAAGGTATTTTATTTTTTTAATTGTACGTCAGAAACCAACATAACATGGTCACTAAGTCCCTCATCGATCATATCAAAAGTGACAATATCAAACCCAGGGCTTGCTAAAATATAGTCGATACGAAGCGTTGGGGCAAGTGTTGTAAAACTACTCCCTATCCCAAAACCCTTTTGTAGAAATGCATCCTGCCAGTTGTTTCGGATCGTAAAATAGGTATAAGAATTGGGCACGTCATTAAAATCACCGCAAATAATAGATGGGTAAGCTGTGGTTGCGAGCGCTTTTTTAACCAGCTCTGCTTGTGGGCCCCTGCGCTTAAAAGCCTGTCCCATTTTATTAAATAGGTTCATAGAAGCGTCGATGGTTTTAGCATCTTGCTCCTTGATTTTTTCAATATCAGAATAATCGTTTTGCTTGAATTTAAAAGACTGTAAGTGCGTATTAAATATTCGAATAGTATCGGTACCTTTTAAAATATCAACATAAATTAGACTTTCTGCAATTGGAAATTTAATTTTTCCAGAATCAATTATTTGGTATTTAGAAAATATAATACACCCCGATTGATAGGCCCCGTCATTTCTAGTATAATCTTTAGAAAAATAAAAATATTTATACCGCTTTTTAAATAGTGCAATATTATTTGTTTGCGCACCGCCTAATTCGGAACTATTAAATTCTTGTAAACAAATAACATCAGGTTCTAAAAGTAAAATACTGGAAGCAATATCTTTACGAATTTGCTTTTTAACAAGTGGCTTTTTTGACAAACCATTGAAACTTTGAATATTCCAATCTATAATTCGAATGTGGTTTTCTCTTTTTCGGTCAGACAACATGGGCCCGGGTTTGACTGCAGCAATAACGCCAATTTGCTGCCAACCAATGCAAAGCGTCACGATAGAAATAAGTGATAGCTTGGGTTTAACGATGAGCCAGAAAATAACAAAGAAAAATAAAATGATAATGGCATAGGGTACCGCTAGTCCTGTAAATCCTAAGATCCACCAAGTATTAGTAGGTGCAAATGGCGTTAAACAAGCCAACAAAAAAATGATGGCAACCAACAAGTTGATAGATAAAATAATGGTTTTGGTTGCGCGCCTAATAAAACTTCCCGCCATGTATTAAAAATAAGAATTAATGGCGGGAACAAAAAATTATTCCTGACTCGCGGATTTCAAAAATGCCTTTTCGCTTTCCGTTAAATTGTCATATCCTACGATATTCATTTTATCTAAAATTACATTGAGCTTGTTTTCTGTAGAATCAAAACCCCTGGTGTCGGCTTTTACAATACGCGTATTTTTAGGTGCCAGTAAATTGTTGCCCCAGTGGTAAAAGCGAATCATCCAATCACCTAGATTGGTACCGTTTTGTAAAAGTTTTATATAACCTAAACCCACCAGCGCAGCGGCAACATGTGAAATAAGAATTGACGGCACAACAAGAGCTGTTGAAAAATCCAATACCAAAAAAATAAGGGTTAATACCCATAGTGGAATCCCACCATTTACGAGTGGAAACAACCTGTACTTGGGCGCCAATACCGTGGTAGCAACAGCAATGCCTACGATGCTAGCGCCAGCACCCATTATGGGCCCCGCAACATTTACAGCACCAGGCATCAGTGCGTTGGCAGTTAAAAAAACAACCCCGCCAATGGCGCCTGCATAGATATAAACAGGAATGATATGTTTATTGCCAGATAAATCTTGAAAAATGTAACCAAAGCTCCAAAGCCATAACATACTACTAACTAGCTGCCAAAAATGATATTGGCTGAAAAAGTGAATGATAAAGGTCCATGGTTTATAAAAGACGCCCACAAAACTACTTGGCATTCTAAACCAATCCACAATTTGACGCTCAAAAAGTTCCAGCGGGGTATCCGTTAAATAATACACTGTTTTTAAAAAACTAATGAGCACAAAAATGATCATGTTTACTGCAAATAAAAAAACAAGCGCATTGCTGTCTTCTCCTAAAAGCATTTTTCTATTTGACATAAAACGTTGTTGTGGCATGAATTGGCTTTATACTAGTAAAACGTTTTTTTGTTGGTTTTGTTCCAAGTAACAACAATAATTAATCCAACTATTGCACCGCCCACGTGGGCCCATCTAGCAACATTATCGCCAGCTGCATTTTGAACCGCACTATAAATTTCAAAAGCGAAATAAATAAGTCCAACCCACTTTGCTTTAACAGGAACAAAAAAGTATAAATAGATGTATGTATTTGGAAATAAATAAACAAACGCAGCGAGTATTCCAAATACTGCACCGCTCGCACCAAGTGTAGCGGTATTTATAATTTGATTGTATTTGAATGCAACTGCTTCATTGATGAGCCCTAGTTTTTCTCTGGTTTGAAATTCCTCAATGAGTGGCGTTAACTCGTAACTTAAAAATAATAAATGAATGAATGCTGCACCAAGTCCACAAACCAAATAAAAAGTTAGAAAGCGAGCAGAACCCCATAAATTTTCTAACACCGATCCAAACATCCAGAGGGCAAACATATTACCCAAAATGTGGTAAAAATCACCATGCATGAATAAGTGTGTAACTAACTGCCATGGCTTAAACAAATCACTTTGCCATGCATGTAATGCAAACAAATCTTCTAGGCTAAAATTTGCAGTGGGTGATTCTGGAAAAGTGATTTGTGCTAAAAAAAATAACCCATTAATGATTAAAAGATTTTTAATAATCACGGGTAAAATTTCAAATCGGCTGGGTCTAAACTCTGTCATACAAATATATTAACAAGGTGATCTTATGATGGATTCAAAGACTTTAATTTTAACTGCACCACATTTTCGATATGGAGTGTATGTGGGAACATATCAACTGGCTGAATTTTAGTAACCTCGTATTTTTCATCAAGGAGCGCTAAATCTCTAGCTTGTGTAGCAGGGTTACAACTAACGTATACAATGGTTGGCGCCGCTATTTCTAATAATTTTTTTACGAGCTTATCGTGCATGCCCGCTCTTGGTGGATCTGTGATAATCACGTCAGGCTTGCCATGGGTAGCAAAAAATGCATCATCTATAATATCAATAACGTCGCCAGCAAAAAATGCAGTATGCTCCAAATTGTTAAGTGCGGCATTAATTTTTGCATCCTCAATAGCTTCTGCTACTACTTCTACGCCCACTACTTTTTTTGCACCTTCACTTAAAAAAATGCCAATACTTCCAGTACCGCAATAGAGGTCATACACAACCTGCGACCCATCGAGCTCTGCAAATTCACGCGTTACTTGATAGAGTTTTTCTGCCTGCTTGGTATTGGTTTGAAAAAATGATTTAGGACTTATTTTAAACGAGAATTTTTCCAGTTTTTCGGTGATGCTTCCATTTCCAAAATATGTTTTTGGATCTAGGTCATACAAACTATCATTTCGTTTTGTATTGATCGTATAAAGTAATGTTGTTATTGCCGGAAATGCTTCAAGGAGTTGATCTAGTAGGGCAAGACGGTTTGGCTCATCTTCGTAACCAAACACAACATTAATCATGAGTTCACCGGTTGTGGTGTTGCGCACAAACATATTACGCAACCATCCAGTATGCTGCTTTACATCGTAATATGGAAGGTCATGATCAAGGGCATATTTTGCCACCATTTTACGAATGAAGTTGGTAGGCTCTTCTTGTAAATGACAAGTATCTACCTCTACAACTTTATCAAAAAAACCACGCACATGAAAACCAGCAGCACCAGGCTGATTGGAAAAATCGGCACCTGCTGCTTTTAAGGCTCTAAATTCTTCGGAAGGAATATATTTTTTTGTAGCAAACGTATATTCCATTTTGTTACGGTACAGCTCCGTTTGACTAGCTCCAATAATGGGCTGGATGTCCGGGAGTTGTATGCGTCCAATTCTAGATAAATTATCGGTTACTTGCTGTTGCTTATACACGAGCTGTTTTGCATAGGGAAGCATTTGCCACTGGCATCCACCACATACACCAAAGTGCGCACAAAATGGTTGTACCCGGTCTTCAGAATAGGACCTATAAGCCACCACAAAGCCCTCGGCCCAGTCGGCTTTATTTTTTTTGAGTTGCACATCTACAACATCGCCAGGTACGGCGCCTTCAATAAATACCACTTTGCCATCTACACGGGCCAACGCCTTACCCTCGGCAGCATAATTTTCTACCAATACCTGTTCTAAAATGGGTTGTTTCTTTTGTTTTCTCACTGCATGCAAATATAAGACGCTTTGAGAGGCGGCATGATCTAAATACCTAAATTTGCATAGAATTTAATAGTATGAAGAACTTTTTAGCAAAATCATGTTTAGCCCTAATTACAATGCTTTGTTTAAGCAGCACCATTGACGCACAAACTAAACCTACTACTGGAAGGCGCATTTCCATCAAGTTAAAGCCACTAACCAATTGTAAAGTTTATATAGGAAGCTACTATGGAAAAAGTTTAGTACTTGTAGACTCTACTATGTTAGACGCCACCGGACAAGGCGTATTTAAAGGGGATACTAAATTAACAAGCGGGGTATACTTTGTAGTGACGCCACAAATAACCAAACAGTTTGAGTTTTTAATGGATGACATCCAGCATTTTAATATTGAAGGAGACACTACTATTAAAGAAAAAGCTACCATTACGGGTTCACGAGACAACGATTTATTTAAAGCTTACATTGGTTTTTCTTCAGAAAAAGGGCAGCAATTACAAAATATTAGAAACGAATTTAATGCTGCGAAAACTAAAGCCGATTCTACCCGCTTAGCAGATGAATACGGTAAAGTAGATAAGCTCGTAGAAGGATATAGAAACGATATCGTAAAAAAATATCCTGGCTCATTACTATCCATGCTTTTTAGTGCCATGAAACGCCCTGTAGCTCCTGCTGTGCCTATCGTTAATGGAAAACCGGATTCTTTGGCACCGTACCGTTTTGTGAAAAATCATTTTTGGGATGATGTACTTTTTAATGATGACAGACTCTTAAGAACACCCTTTTTTGAATCCAAATTAGACGAGTATTTTAAGTACTATGTTTCTGCGGAGCCTGACTCACTTATTGAAGAAGTGAAGTACATGTTATTGATGGCTAAAACCGGAAAAGAAATTTATCCGTACCTACTTACCAAGTTCACCAACAAATACATGGCCCCCGAATTTATGGGTCAGGATAAAGTGTTTGTTTATTTATTTGAAAACTTTTACGCCAAAGGAGACACAGTGATTTTAAATCCTGCATCACGAAAAACAGTGACCGAAAGGGCCTATAGTTTAATGGCCAATCAACTCGGATTACCCGCAGCAGCACTGGATTTGGTGGACTCGGTGGGCAAAGCCGTTTCACTCTATAAGATTCCTTCTAATTATACCATGGTGATCTTTTACGATCCAAATTGTGGACATTGCAAAGAAGAATTACCAAGATTAGATTCTTTTTATAGAACCAAGTGGAAAACAGCAGGTATGACCATGCTTGGGGTGAATATATACGACGCCGAACAAGCGGCATGGAAAAAATTTGTAACAGAAAAAAACTTGAAAAACTGGATACATGCCTACCAAACAAAAGCTGCTAAAGAGGCTGATGAAAAAGCGGGTAGAGCTAATTATAGACAACTTTATGATATTTATAAAACACCTACAGTTTATCTCTTAGATAAAGACAAACGCATTATTGCCAAGCAATTAACGATAGAGCAGTTTGATGATATTATACAAGTAAAAAGCAAAAAACCACCTACCAAATAATTACACGAGTTCTTTAACGGCGTTATAAATTACTTTAGGTTTTCCGAGTGTATAATAGTGTAATACAGGCACGCCAAAAGCTTTGAGTTCTCTACTTTGTTGTACCAACCATTCAGTACCCACTTGTTCGCAGTCGGCATCTGTTTTACATTTATTAATAGCATTGGATAAATCTGTAGGAATGTCTACATGAAATATTCGAGGTAAAACAGAGAGTTGTTTTTTATTGGTAATTGGCTTAAGTCCTGGAATGATAGGAACAGTAATACCCATATCCCTACAGGCTTTCACGAAATCATAAAATTTTTGATTGTCAAAAAACATTTGAGTCATGATATAGGTTGCGCCCTCATCCACTTTACTTTTTAAATGCTTTAAATCAATTTCTAAATTAGGTGCTTCAAAATGTTTTTCAGGATAACCGGAAACGCCCACACAAAATTTTGTTTGCCCGCCGTTTTTAATATCTTCATCTAAATAGACGCCATTGTTCATATTGTTTACTTGCCTTAGTAAATCAATTGCAAAATGATTGCCATCTTTTTCAGGTTCAAATGATGATTCGTTTTTGGCAGCGTCTCCACGCAAAACAAGTGCATTATCAATGCCTAAAAAGTCTAGATCAATAAGCGCATCCTCTGTTTCTCTTTTTGTAAAACCACCACAAATAATGTGCGGAACAGCATCTACTTGATAGTGGTTCATGATAGCCGCACAAATACCCACAGTACCTGGACGTTTGCGCACTTCCACTTTTTCAAAAGTACCGTCTAATTTTTTCTTAAACATGGTTTCACTACGGTGGTAGGTCACATTAATCCAAGAAGGCTTAAACTCCATTAAGGGGTCTAAATGTTCGTACAAAGTATTGATGGTCTTACCTTTTAGAGGAGGTAACACTTCAAAAGAAATAAGGGTGTCTTTTGCCTGCTGTAAATGATCTGTTACTTTCATGATTGCTGCTTTGTTGGGGGCAAATATTAAAATTAGTGCAATATACAGCCAAAAAGACTTTATAAAAAGAGTACGGGCCTCAAAACCTGATACAGAAGAGGTTCATAAGCCCTATTTTTGTAGAAAGCAACTATTTTGAACGGAATCATACATACAAGTGCGCTCCAAAAAAGTTACAAGGGCAGAACCGTTGTCAACAACGTTAGTGTAACAGTAAAGCAGGGTGAAATTGTAGGTTTACTAGGACCCAACGGTGCTGGAAAAACAACAACATTTTACATGGTGGTTGGGCTGATTAAGCCGGACGAAGGCACTGTGTTTTTAAATGAAGAAGACATTACCAAGCTCCCGATGTACAAAAGGGCGCAAATGGGTATTGGCTATTTACCACAAGAAGCTAGCGTTTTTAGAAGCCTCAGTGTAGAAGATAATATTTTAGCGGTACTAGAAATGACAACGCTTTCTAAAGAAGAAAGATTATTGAAACTAGAATCTTTACTCGACGAATTTAATTTACAACTTGTTCGAAAAAATAATGGCGATAGTTTAAGCGGTGGCGAAAGAAGAAGAACAGAGATTGCAAGAGCACTAGCGGTGGATCCTAAATTTATTTTATTAGACGAGCCTTTTGCAGGCGTAGATCCAATTGCTGTAGAAGATATTCAAATGGTGGTAGCGAAATTAAAAACAAAAAATATTGGAATTTTAATTACAGACCATAACGTAAATGAAACCTTATCAATTTGTGATAGAGCCTACCTCTTAATTGAAGGAAAAATATTTAAACACGGAACTGCCGAAGAATTAGCAGAAGACGAAGACGTTAGACGTTTATATTTAGGAACCAATTTTACGCTTCGTAGAAAAGATTGGATCATTGAAATGGGAAAAGAAGCCAAGCTTTAATTCACATGAAATTTTTAAGTCCTGCCATATCCCGACTTGCCCTATTACGAATAGCGCACATTGAAAGATGGGTCGCAAATCCTGTTGCAACGCAAAGAGAAGTGTTACAAGATTTAGTGACGCATGGTCAGAATACTATCTTTGGTAGAAAATATGGTTTCAACGAAATTTTTAATATTCGAAAGTTTAAAGAAGCCGTTCCAATCAGTGAATACGAAGACCTGAAACCCTTTATCGATAGGCTTTTTGAGGGAGAAGAGCAAGTACTCTGGAATACGCCTGTAAGATGGTTTGCGAAAAGTAGCGGTACCACTTCTGACAAAAGTAAATTCATTCCAATCACCGAAGAAAGTTTAGAAGATTGTCATTACCAAGCTGCAAAAGATGTGCTGGCCCTTTATTATAATTTTAATAATGACAGTGATTTACTCACCGGTAAAGGACTTGTGATTGGTGGAAGTCATCAAATAAGTAAAATCAATGAAGACATTAGTGTTGGTGATTTAAGTGCTGTGTTACTTCAAAATACACCCGTATGGGCAAACTGGATTCGCACGCCTGAATTATCTATTGCACTGATGGATGAATGGGAATCAAAAATTGAACAATTAGCGCAATCTACCATTTTAGAAAATGTAACTTCTATTTCTGGTGTTCCTACTTGGACACTTATACTTATCAAAAGAATTCTAGAAATTACAGGTAAGCAAACATTAAAAGAAGTGTGGCCAAGTTTAGAATTGTACATTCATGGTGGTGTTTCTTTTACCCCTTACAAAGAACAGTTTCAAAAATTAATTGGACCTGGTTGCACCTATTTAGAAATGTACAATGCATCGGAAGGATTTTTTGCAGCACAAGATGATCCTACTGTAGAAGGAATGCTTTTGTTTTTAGACCATGGTATTTTTTATGAATTTATGCCCGCCGAAGAATATGGTAAAGACATACCACGCACCATTGGACTTGACAAAGTGGAGCTTGATAAAAATTACGCATTGGTGATTAGTACCAATGGTGGTTTGTGGCGCTATTTAGTGGGTGACACCATAAAATTTACAAGCCTTGCACCCTACCGGATTGTGGTAACTGGCAGACTCAAACAATTTATCAATGCTTTTGGAGAAGAAGTGATGGTAGACAACACCGATAAAGCCATCGCAGCTGCAGCAGCAAGCACTGGACTTGTTGTTAAAGATTATACGGCAGCACCCATCTATTTTGGCGATAGAAATCAAGGGGCACATGAATGGCTTATCGAATTTGAAAACAAGCCTGAAAGCCTTACGGCCTTTACAATGGCACTAGACGAAAACCTAAAATTGGTGAATAGTGACTATGAGGCAAAGCGTTACAAAGACATCGCACTTGGGCTTCCAAAAGTTACCGCGCTGCCGGTGGGATTATTTCACACATGGCTAAAGAACAAGGGTAAACTGGGTGGCCAACATAAAGTGCCAAGACTCAGTAATGACCGCAGGTACATCGATGAATTATTGTTGCTTTTACAACAATATGAATAGCTAAAATTCGTTCTACATATCTATAATTACTGGATATGAAATTACTAGCAGGCAAAGTCTCCATTGTAACGGGCGCGGCACGTGGAATTGGTGCAGCCATCGCATTAAAATTAGCAGAACAAGGAAGCCATATCGCATTCACCTATGTGAGTAGTGGAAGTGCCGAAAAAGCTGCAGCACTTGTAACACAGATTGAAGCGCTAGGGGTTAAAGCAAAGGCATACCAGAGCAATGCGGGTATTTTTGAGGAGTGCGAGGCCTTTGTAAATGATGTAGTTGCAACATTTGGTACGGTTGATATTTGCGTGAACAATGCAGGTATTTCAAAAGATAATTTACTACTCCGCATGACCGCAGACCAATGGGATGAAGTGATGGACACCAATTTAAAAAGTGTCTTTAATATGACCAAGCAGGTTATCAGACCCATGATGAAAGCCAAGTCCGGTAGCATTATCAACATGAGTTCTATCATTGGAATTAGAGGCAATGCAGGTCAAAGTAGTTACGCGGCTAGCAAAGCAGGGATTATTGGATTTACAAAATCAGTGGCGCTAGAACTTGGTAGTAGAAATATTAGATGCAATGCAATCGCACCAGGCTTTGTTGAAACCGACATGACCCATTATTTAAAAGAGGGTGAAGCTGCTACTGCCTTTTTAAGCAAAATACCATTAGGTAGGTTTGGAAAAGCGGAGGAAATTGCCAACACCACCCTATTTTTAGCAAGTGACATGAGTTCGTATGTTACTGGACAGGTAATAAGCGCCTGCGGGGGTTTAAACATTTAATAAAATATTGATTGTCATAACGTTGTCAAATAATGCTTATAAACTTGTTAAACTATTTAACAAATAGACTGTTTAATTAAATCGGCACTTATATTTACAAATAATTATGAAGCACCGTTTTTTAAACATTTTTTTAATCTTGGTTTTATTAATCCAGGTCCTGCCCGTTAAACAAATGGGTGAGCTCCTTTTTAATAATCAATTAAACGAAGAGATAAATTACTCGGATAGCGGATGCAAAGAAATCAACAAATCAATTGAATCTTCAATTGAACTAGAGGAAGCGCTTCACTTTGCATTAATACTTGCTTCATCAGCAACACAACTGAATTATTCTAATTTCCAAGATTGTATTCCATCGAATCACGTTTTTGATGTAAACGTACCGCCGCCAAATTGTTAATCGGTTTTAAACGATAACACGAATTTTTTATTGACGGCTCTTACTAATTTTCATGAAAAAATATTATTCGCATATAGGTGCAAACCTATCTGCATCCATTGTTGTGTTACTTGTAGCACTTCCACTTTGCTTAGGCATTGCCTTGGCATCAGGTGCTCCCTTGTTTTCGGGTATTATAGCCGGCGTAGTAGGAGGGATTGTAGTAGGTCTATTAAGTGGATCGCAACTTAGTGTTTCAGGACCTGCTGCAGGCTTAACCGCAATTGTAGCAGTGGCCATTTTAAAATTGCAAGTGTATGAAGCGTTTTTGCTTGCCGTTGTTTTAGCAGGCGTCATGCAAGTTGCGTTAGGCTATTTAAAGGCAGGCGTTATTGGCGATTATATACCAAATGCAGTTATTAAAGGTATGCTTGCTGCGATTGGTTTAATATTAATAATGAAGCAGTTTCCCCATTTAGTTGGATACGACGCAAACTTTGAAGGAGATGAGACATTTGCACAAGCAGACCAAAACAATACATTTTCAGCTATCTACACTGCATTAAATACTATAAAGCCTGCAGCAGCAATTATTGGACTCGGTTCAATTATACTATTGTCTATTTGGGAGAAGCCTTTTATTAAAAAAAATGAGCTATTGCGATTTGTTCCTGGCCCTTTGGTTGTAGTAATATTAGCCATTATTATCAATGGCACAATCGAACAATTGAGTGGAATTGCAAGTATAGAAAGCACGCACTTGGTGTCACTTCCAATTGCTCATTCTACAACTGAATTTATTTCCTTTTTTACACTACCTAAATTTAGTTTTATTACCAATGTCCAAGTATGGATATCGGCTGTAACACTTGCGATTGTTGCCTCTCTAGAAACATTACTAGGGATAGAAGCGGTTGATAAATTAGACCCATTAAAAAGAGTAACGCCAACCAATAAAGAATTAAAAGCACAAGGTTTTGGCAATATTATTTCTGGGCTGATAGGCGGCCTACCGCTTACTTCAGTCATTGTTAGAAGTTCGGCAAATGTAAGTGCGGGTGGAAAAACCAAACAAGCAACCATTTTTCATGGATTATTATTACTCCTATGTGCAGCACTGATACCAAATTTGTTAAATAAAATTCCATTAAGTGCACTTGCTGGTATATTAATTTTTACGGGATACAAGCTTGCAAAAATTACTTTATTTAAAGAGTTTTATCAGAAAGGACTGAATCAATTTATTCCTTTCTGTGTAACCATTATTGCTATTTTATTTACAGATTTATTAATTGGTATTTCCATAGGAATTGCTGTTAGCATGATATTTATTATTCGCAGCAATTTTAAAACAGCTGTTTTGGTTGTAAATGACAATAATAATTACCTTATAAGGTTTAAAAAAGACGTTTCTTTTTTAAACAAGCCCATCATAAAAAGTGAATTGGAGCTCGTTCCCGAGAACGCCAATTTGGTGATAGATGTGGCCAGGGCGGAATACATTGATAAAGACGTAATTGACGAAGTCAATAGCTTTTTATACCACGCACATTTAAAAAATATTAAGGTTGCGCTTAGGACCAACCCAAGCAATGCCTTACATCGATTATTTTTAACCATTCAAAATATAAACTTATGAAAGTTTACGAAAAACTACTCTTAGAAAACAAAGCTTGGGCTAAAGAAAAACTTCAGCTCGATCCTTCCTATTTTAACAAACTTGCACATTCCCAATCGCCAGAATTTTTGTGGATTGGCTGTAGCGACAGCCGTGTACCTGCCAACGAAATAACAAATACCCAGCCGGGGGAAATATTTGTACACCGCAACATTGCCAATATGGTAATTCATACAGATGTAAATTTGTTAAGTGTGCTTGAATACGCGGTTACACACCTTAAAGTAAAACACATTATTGTTTGTGGCCATTACGGATGTGGTGGTGTAAAGGCAGCGATGGGTAATCATGATTTCAAACAAGTACTTAATATGTGGTTAAGGCATATCAAAGATGTCTTTCATTTACACAGAAAAGAGTTGAATAGTATTGAAGACGAAAATAAAAAATTTGACCGCTTGGTTGAACTAAATGTACAAGAACAAGTGTTGCACTTAGCAAAAACTTCTATTATTCAACGTGCCTGGAAACACGAACAAAGTCCGCTAATTCATGGATGGGTATATGGCCTAAATGACGGAATTATCAAACCGGTTTGTGAATTAAATCCAGACTCAGAAATCGAAGATCTTTACAAGTACGACGATATTTAAAAAAAAGGCCCTCTTTCGAGGGCCTTTTTTTTAATCAATAAGTAATATATGTGATAGTTGCAGTGACTTACACTTTTCATTAAAGTTTTTGATGTCGTTTTCAAGTATAGCGTTGAGCTCCGCTTTATAGATACGCCATTCATCATTTAATTCTTTGAACCTTTGTACATGACCCGATGTAACGTGTGGCGTGTTGGTATCAAGCTCACCTCTCAAAAAGATATAATTAGCAGTTAGCTTATTTACAAAATTAATCACATCGTCATTTGACTCAGACTTTGTTTGTATGAGCTTGGCTTCCCACTCGTCTATCTTAGTATTAATTGAATCTGCAAGGGTAACAATACTTTTGAAAGCCTCTTTGTTTTCGATACGGTCGATGATTCCGGCTAATTGTTTTTTCAAATTGCGCATACGCACAACCGATACATGAATATCATTTACGTCTGCAGCAATATTTTGCAAGAGGTTGGCCTGCTTTTCATAATCTGCAGCAGTGGCTTTAATACGGGGGTCTGAAAGCACCTGAAAGTTTTGTTCATAAACACTTGAGTCTACATGAAGTGCGGCCTTGTACATACCAGGAACCACCCTTGCACCATCATAGCTTCCTTCTATAAATACACCCGGAATAGATGCGATAGATTCTTCACGTAAATCCCAAACAAAACGGTTTAAACCAGGCTTTACTGATAGTTCAGGGTCATTTTCGTTTTTATTGTTGCTTGTTTTATTGCTCGGAGCATTTGCATAAAAGGTTCTAACAACCTTTCCGCGCGCATCAGAAAAAACAAGCTTGGCTTTTTTGCATGCAGTATCAGCTGCATGTAGGGTGTAATAAAGAACGGCGCCACTTGCTTGATTGGCTCCTAGTGTATTAATAGGTTTTCCGTTTTTATCACTTAAATTACCATAATCTAAAACACTACCACCAGAAATACGGTGCACATTGGATACGGTAAATAATTTGTTGGATACAGTGTCTTTGCTATAGTTCCTAATTGGTTCTAAATCATCTAAAATCCAAAATGCCCTGCCTTGTGTAGAAGCGAGTAAATGATTTTCGTGCACTTTTAAATCTGTAATGGGAACCACTGGTAAATTTAATTGGAGTTGCTTCCAATTCTCTCCGGAGTTATATGAAATATAAAATCCAGTTTCTGTTCCGGCATATAAAATTTTAGGATTCGAAGGATCTTCTCTCACCACTTTTACAAAAGCGCCATAGGGTATACCGTTTGAAATTTGTTTCCAAGAAACGCCATAATCGGTTGTTTTATAAATAATAGGCGTGAAATCATTTACCTTATATTTATTCACGGCGATATATGCAGTGCCCTTGTTAACACTAGAAACGTCGATCGCATTAATCAATGATTCATCTAAATCTTTAGGTGTAATATTTGTCCAATTGTTACCGCCATCTTTTGTTAGGTATACAAGTCCATCATCACTGCCCGTATAAATAACACCTTTTTCATTTTCTGATAACGCTACATAACTAATGGTACAATAGTTTTCTCCGCCTGCCCCTTCGTTTGTATAAGGTACGCCACTAATACCCATTTTGGTGGTATCGTGTTTTGTTAAGTCTGGAGAAACTGCTTTCCATGTTATGCCCAGGTCGGTGGTTTTAAATAAAATATTACCCGCATGATAATAGGACCCTGGCTCCAATGGATCATATACAATGGGCGCATTCCAATTAAAACGGTACTTCATATCTTTTGGTTGAAGCGCTTGGTATTGCACTGGATGCTCCATAATATTGACACCTTCTTTGGTTACATGATTATACGCTTCGATAGTGCCCTGATAAGATCCACCCATCGAGTACACCGGATTGTTTGGATCAAATGCAACAAAAGCAGATTCACCACCCGCAGTACTTGTCCAATCTTTGTCGGAAATGCGGTAACCATTTGTTACCCTACTTGCCATTTTGATGGAACTATTATCTTGTTGACCACCGTATAAATTATACGGGAATAAATGATCTGCATTGACACGATAAATTTGTGAAGTAGGTTGATTGGCTTGAGTAGACCAAACTTTACCGGTATTAAATGTTACTGCAGCGCCTCCATCATTGGCAACAATCATATTGCTACTATTTTTTGGATGAATCCAAAGTTGGTGATAGTCGCCATGCGTACCGCCCATATTGGTCCATGTTTTTCCACCATCGCTAGACCTTAGGCCTGGAGAATTTAAAACATACACAACATTTTCGTTAGAAGGATCCGCAAATACTTCGATATAATACCAAGCGCGCTGTGTTAAGCGGTGGTCTTTACTAATTCTATTCCAATTTTTTCCTGCATCATTAGAAACAAAAAGTCCACCCAATTCTTTTTCGGTATCACTTTCAACAAGTGCATATACTTTTTCAGGATTAGCCCTAGAAACAGAAACACTCATTTTTCCTAACGCAGCAGGTAATCCGCTTTCAATTTTATTCCAGGTAAGTCCAGCATCTGTAGATTTATACATACCGCTTCCTGGTCCGCCACTTTTAATTTCCCAAGGTAGTCGTTGATACTCCCACATGGCAGCATACAAAATGCGCGGGTTGGTCATGTCCATGGCTAAATCGGCACAACCTGTATTATTGTCAACAAATAAAACTTTTGTCCAGTGCACACCACCATCGGTAGACTTATAAACACCACGTTCAGCAGAAGGACCATGCGTAGCACCTTGCGCAGCTACATATACAACGTCAGGGTTATTAGGGTCTATACGTATCCAAGAAATTTGACGCGTTAATTCGAGGCCTATATGCTTCCATGTTTTTCCAGCATCGGTAGATTTATATACACCATCACCATAAGAGCTCATCACACCTCTAGGCGCATGTTCTCCCATGCCAACATATACAACATTTGGATCAGATTCTGCAACAGCGACAGCGCCTACACTTCCTGTTTTAAAGAATCCATCAGATATATTATTCCATGTTTGTCCAGCGTCATCTGTTTTCCATACGCCGCCGCCTGTAGTGCCCATGTAATAGGTTAATTGATTTTGTATTACACCTGTTGCTGTTACAGACCTACCTCCACGGAGTGGTCCAATATTTCTCCACAATAAATTATTGAAATGAGAAGGGACTAAATTTTCTTCGATCGTTGTAACAACTGACGTTTTTGTTGTCGCTTTTTTTTGCGCATGCATTTGAGGCGCAAATGCAATGATAGATGCAAATACACCCATTAAATACTTTGAAAACATAAAAAATATTTGATAAGAAATTAATAAAATAAATAACGCTTGGCATTATTACGCCAGCCAGCCTGACTTTCGTAGTCTACAAAATAAATTTTTACATCTGCTTGGCTTTCATAATCTACAAAAAATATTTTCTTTTTTGCTTGTGAAGCATAGGCAGTAAAAAACCATTTACCGTTATTATCACCAGCCTGACTTTCGTATTTAACTTTAAATACTTTTAAATCGGCTTGGCTTTCATACTTTACAACAAAAACTTTAACTTCTGCTTGCGATGCATAGTCTACAGGAAATATTTTTTGCGCTTGTATAGTGCCTACAAATGCGAATAGAAAAATGAATAAACTAAATTTTTTCATAGAGATAATTTAGGCCTTCAAGTTATAAATATTCCTGCATAATAATGATTACTTCACCACAATCTCATCCGCAAAAATCCAGGCACCCGTGCCCGCCGCATGATGCCAATATGGGGGCGACTTCATATTTTTTCCAGTAACCCTAATAAACCTAGCCTTTTGGCTTTTTGAAGCAGTTGCAAAAACTTGTATGTCATTGACTTTACTGGTTTTTGCTAATGGAAAAAGATTCTCGACAGTTTGGATAGGCGTATAGTTAATGCCATCTTCCGAAGCCTCAAATGTAACCGCTGTAGGAAAAAACACCACATGGTTGGTGACCTGCAAAAAAGAGACTGAAACTTGAGAGAAATCGGTAACTGCACCTAGGTCAATAGTCGCTTTCATATCATCCAAAAATCCAAGCCAATTGGCATAAAAGCTCCAACCCCCAAAAGCTCCGTCCGTAAGGGCTTGCGGGTCTTCTTTAGCATATTTTACGGGCTTAATGGCCAAATTTACCTTGGCATTTTTAGCCAAATTAACCTCTTTGGAACTGGCTACTAATTTTTGATACCCTTGTAAATAATCGGTAAGGGGTAGGCCCATTTCATTGATGATTTTAATACCCTGCGTATTTGTGGCAGTGGTAAACCTAGCTATACGTTTGTTGATGTTTAGGGCATCGGAAAGTGGGAATCCTGACTTATTTAAACGGTAAAATTCAAGCGTGGCAAAATCAAGTCCAATACGCGCTTCATTGACACGCGCTTGTACTATAGAATTGCCATCGGCCGCAATTGAAGCGCTATCAAATAAACTGTTATACTGCTTTAATTTTTGCTCACTTAGCCATGATTCAAACCCCTGCGCTGGATCACCATATAAGAACAAATAAAATTTAGGTGTTTCTTTTATTGCAGCATGTAAATCATTTAAATACTTAACAATATATGGCGATGCTACTCCATAATAATTAACAGCAAACTCCTGAAGTAGATTTGCGTAATTTAATGTTGGATTCCATAAAAATTTTGAAAGCAACCAACTACGGAGTTCAAAAAATTCGGAAGGATTATGACTATGCTGTTCAAAAATCCAATTGGCATTATTGTCTACAAATAAATTAATATTAGGTTGTAAGGTTTCTAAGTTTGGAAATGGTGCTAAAAAATTAGTGAACTGCGTCGTGTAATCCCAAATTTGAATGGTTGCACCGATAGCACCCCATGCTTTTAGGTCCGATTCAAAATCTTTACATTTTTCTGCAATTGGTGCGCTTCTATCACACTCTATAGAACAAAGTGTTACTAAAACATTTTTTTCTGGCTTGATATGTAGTGGCGCTTTTCTTGTGTATTGATAGGCAAGCGTTGCAATTATTTTTTCAGGAAAGTCTTTGGCAATGCGGTTTACAAGCGTGATCATGGTTCCAGATGGAGAACCTTCATAAGCATCGATAGCTGCACATTTATCGCAAGTGCAATACTGTGTATTGTCATCCTGACTCACAGATAAAACTGTTGCAGCAGGGCTGCGACTAAAAAATGCAGCTACAGAATCTTTAATAATTTGATACACGGTATCGTTTGATAAACAAAGTTGTGTGGGCTGTCTTTTATTTTTTACAAGTGCATAAAATGTTGGATGATGTTCAAAAAAGTTTTTTTCGGGTAAAAACTTATTAAAAGTGTGCACGCGCGCCTCAGGCACAAATTTTGGAAACCCTTCGGTGGTTACTCTTCGTTTGGCAGCAAAAGACGGGTTGTCATAAAATAATTTTGAATGTACTGTTCTTGTTAATACAGCTGGCGTATATGCATAGGATGTAGCAACACTAATATTTTTTGTTGTTGGTGTTTTTTCTACACTCGGTGATAAAAACTGACAGCCTAAAAATTCTTCTAATAAAACATACACAGTTTCAAGTGTTTGGTAGGGTGTGGCACCTGTAATTTGAAGTTCATTTTTAGTACTCACAATTGCATATTCATTTTTTGTAAGCGCCGTATAATTTGGACAAGCACGACCGATATAAATAACTGAATTTTTGCCATTTTTTTGAGACGATACAGGAATGCGCGCACCACTCATTTTAAAAACATAATCACTAAGTTCGCCCGCGGCTAAAAGCTCGTCTTTACCTGCATTTGCCGTGATCACAATAACAGCATTTGAACGCCCATTTTGTACCATGGTAAATGAAGGCGCTGTCACTTTTTGGGCATTTACACAGGTAATGCTGATGCAAGACAAAAGCACAACTAAAAGTGAAATTTTCGAGCGGAATAAAAAATTCATACAAAGTATTTTAGTACCCTAAATTTAATTTATTTCAATAACTCTATTCTAACCTTTTTTAAGCCTATTTGAACCGGTTAAAAAATAAATAATGGGTTCTTTTAATAGTGACGTAAATTAACTGCAAATAAAAATTCATGAAAAAAATATTCTTCGTATTTGCTATGCTTTGCTCAAGTGTATTACTTGCACAAAATGTATATCATTTTACAAGCGGGCTAGCATCTGGTAAAGTGCATCAATATGGCAGAGAAGCCATGTACTCCGATACGCTTGCCTATAGTATCTACAAAGGTGAAAGTAAGCCACAGGAAGGATTAGCGGTTTCAAGTGAGGCAAAAACAAAGTGGACTTCCATTAAGGCAGACAGCGCAAATAATTTTAGAAGTCAGGCACTAGCCAATGGTTATTTATACCTACAATACAATGCGCCAAAAGCGGGGACAGCTGTTTTTATTGGCACAGGACACTCCATGGTATTTATTAATGGGGCGCCGCATGCCGGAGATATGTACCGCTATGGTTGGATGTACATTCCGGTACAATTAAAAAAAGGAATCAATGAATTTTATATTCGCGCTGCAGGCGCTGGTAGGTATGCATCAGTAAAAGCAATGCTTGATTTTTCATTTAAACCAGTACAACTAAGTGCCAAAGACGCCACGCTACCATTTTTTATTGAAGGAGAAACAGTGACAAAAAAATGGGCTGGGCTTGTTGTTGTAAATAGCTCAAAAAATAATACAACTGGCATGAGTATCACAGCGACCGTTGGAGATCAAAAAATACAAACCAATATTTCAGGTATCTCACAACATATCGCAAGAAAAGTAGCTGTAGAAATACCGGTACCCAAAAACGTAAGCAAAGGAACTTACAGCGTAGCACTTACTTTAATGGCTAACAACCAAATTATTGACACTACCTCAATTGTGGTAACAGCCGTAAAAAATAATGAGCACGCATCACATACTTTTATTAGTAGCATAGATGGTTCTGTTCAGTATTATGCAGTGGCACCTCAAGCCAATGATAATAAAACAAATCCAAGTTTATTTTTATCGGTACATGGTGCAGAAGTGGAAGCTATTTCTCAAGCAAGAGCCTACAAACCTAAACCAGAAGGACCCATTGTAGCACCCACCAACAGAAGACCAAGAGGATTTAACTGGGAAGATTGGGGTAGACTTGATGCACTAGAAGTTTTTGAGATTGCTAAAAAAATATACCAACCCAACCCGCAGCATATATACTTAACCGGTCATTCTATGGGTGGACACGGTACATGGTATTTAGGTGCTACTTATCCAGGAAAGTGGGCAGCTATTGCACCTTCGGCAGGCTATCCAACCCTTGCTGCGTATGGCTCTCATGATGGTCTGGTACCAAACGATACCAGTACCCCTGTTAAAAAAATATTAACCAGAGCAAGTACGCCAAGCAATGTATTAGGCATGGTTAATAATTATAAAGCAAATGGGGTTTATATTTTTCATGGTGATGCAGACGAAACAGTTTCGGTGAACTATGCTAGACAAATGAAAAAAGTACTCGCCGAATTTCATCCCGATTTTAGTTACTACGAATATCCAGGAGGCTCACATTGGTTTAGTGATGAGAGTGTAGATTGGGCGCCCATTTTTGATTATTTCAAAAGACATACCATTCCAGTAAGTAGTAAAGTAAATGTGATTGATTATACCTTACCATCTACTGCTATTACCAACACCTATCAGTGGTTACAAGTATTACAACAAACAAAAAGTTTTGAGTATAGCCGCGTGCAACTTACACGCAATATGAAAACAAAAAATATTACAGGTACTACTACCAATATTAACGCTGTTGCGATTGATACCAAAGATTTTGCAGTGGGCGATACGATAAGCATTGTACTAGATGGTAACCGGTTAACCCATATTGTGAATTCGAGTGCGCTGGTTTTAGAAAAAAATGCAGCTTGGACAAAAGGAATCTCACCATCACCCGCTAACAAAGGCATCCAAAGAAATGGTGGTTTAAAAGAAGCGTTTAATAACAATATGGTTTTTGTTTATGCTACACATGGTACGGAAGCAGAAAATAACTGGGCCTTACAAAAAGCAAAATATGATGCAGAAACCTGGTATTATAGAGGAAACGGTTCTGTAAGTTTAGTTGCAGATAAAGATTTTACTACAGCTGCTTACCAAAATCAAGGCGTTATTTTATATGGTAACGAAACCACCAATACCGCTGCAGCAACACTTCTTACAAACTGTCCTATTAAGGTAACAACTGGTAAAATTGTAATGGGTAGTACCGTATATGAAGGGCAAGACCTAGGTGCTTACTTTATGTATCCGGCACAAAATAATGGCATTACGAGCGTTGCACTTATTGGTGGTACGGGTGTACAGGGTATGCAGGCGGCAGATGCCAATCAATATTTTAGTGGTGGTAGCGGTTTCCCTGACTTCATGATTTTTTCACTTGATATGCTTATTAAAGGTGAAGATGGTATTAAAGCAGTGGGATATTTTAACAATGATTGGAGCCTTGGAAAAGATTTTTACATTAAAAAGTAAACTGAGATGAAAAAAATATTCGTTGCTATTTCACTCGTACTCGTAGGTTATATTGCAGTAGCGCAAAAATCTGTTAGCATTATTCCAGAGCCGCAATTCTTGAAAGTAAATGTTGGAAGCTTTAGTTTTTACAAAAATACGCAGTTTATAGCGCCTGCTAGTTGGAGGCCTATTGCAAAATATGTACAGCAAATCATAAATACATCTATAAACACGCTGCAAAAAGGAAATACGCGTATTATTTTTAAAGAAAATAAAAAATTAGCTGCCAGTGAATACACGCTAGAAGTAACTACTAACACCGTTACTATTGCTGCAAATGATTATGCGGGCGCACTCTATGGCGCGCAAACCATTGTTCAACTTTGGTACACGAGTAATACACCTAGCCGTATTGCTTGTATCACTGTAAAAGACAAGCCAAGGTTTGAATACAGAGGACTCATGCTAGATGTATCTAGAAATTTTTATCCGGTATCTTTTATCAAAAGTTTGATTGATGTATTAAGTATTTACAAAATCAACAATCTCCATTTACACTTAACAGATGGTGCAGGTTGGAGGCTTGAAATAAAAAAATATCCATTATTAACCAAGCAAGCTGCCTTTCGAACACATAAAACTTGGAAAGAATGGTGGAAAAATGGGATGGGTTATTTACAAGAAGGTGATCCACTGGCATACGGAGGTTACTATACACAAAATGATGCAAAAGACATTGTGGCGTATGCCAAAGCAAAAGCAATAAATGTGATTCCAGAAATTGAAATGCCTGGTCACTCCGATGAAGTACTAGCTGCATATCCAAATCTAGCTTGCGATAGTGTTACAGGCAGAACTGGCGAGTTTTGTATTGGCAACGATTCCACATTCACTTTCATGCAAGATGTGATCACAGAAGTGATGGGGTTATTTCCTTCAAAATATATTCATATTGGAGGAGATGAAGCTGCAAAAGGGCATTGGAAAAAATGTACAAAATGTCAAAAGCGCATTAGTGATAATGGTTTAAAAGATGAAGATGAACTCCAAAGCTATGCCATCAAAAGAATGGAAAAATTTATCTCGAGTAAGGGACGTTATTTACTGGGTTGGGATGAAATATTAGAAGGCGGACTTGCCCCTGGCGCGCGCGTTATGAGCTGGAGAGGTGAACAAGGTGGTATTGATGCGGCTAGGCAAAACCACGATGTAATTATGACCCCAGGTGGTACTTGTTATTTTGATAAATACCAACAAAATCCTGCAGGAGAACCTGAAGCCATTGGCGGATTTTTACCATTACAAAAAGTATATGAATACGAGCCCATGCCGGCTGTACTCGAAAAAGACAAACAACAATATATCAAAGGTGCACAGGCTAATTTATGGACCGAATATGTGCCTACGCAGGAGCATGCGGCATACATGATTTTTCCGCGCATCATTGCGTTAAGTGAAGTGGTATGGAGTAACCCAGCTACTAAAAGTTGGGCGCAGTTTCAAGAAAAATTAACCGCTCATTATACACTACTACAAGCTTTTAATATCAATTATTGTAGGCCTTCTAATAGAGTAGATATTAGTGCTAACATTGATACTACAAAACGGCTTGCAACAATCAGCTTTAATAGTGAGCAGTTTAAACCTACCATCTACTATACCACCGATGGTACAGAACCCTACACGGCGTCCAAAGTTTATGCTGGACCGTTTTTAATGGATGCAAAAACAACCATCAAGGCTGCTATTATTAATGCAAAAAAATCAGCCCCTGATTCTATACTTATTAATTTTCACAAAGCATTTAATAAACCTGTTACGTATAATATCCCGTTTAGCAAAAGCTATCCTGCTGCTAATACATATACACTTGTAAATGGTTACCGTGGCAGTTTAACCTACCAAGATGGACAGTGGCAAGGATTCACTAGCAATATCGATGTTGTTATTGATTTACAAAAAGTTGACACCATACATTTAGTACAAGCTAATTTTATGCAAATCATTGGACCTGGTGTTTATATGCCTAAATATATTGAAGTACAAACATCAGTGGATGGCATCAATTATACCAATCAGGGTAGAGACAACAACAGCGTATACCCTACGGAGAGTAGTTTACGCTTTAAAGATTTTAAAGTACAAATGAAACCAACTGCTGCCCGCTATATTAAGTTTATTTCAAAACTTCAAAGCGGCTTTCAATTTATAGATGAAATAATTGTAGAATAAAAAAGCGGCTCCCTTTTACTAGAATAAGGAGCCGCTTTACAATTTTTACGGTTTAGTATTTTGTAACACCTGGAACCGGAACTGGATAGAATCCGTCAGGGCCTGGATTAACCGGCGCTGCTGCATCAAAAGCATACACCGATGGATGCAAATTAAGCCCAGAATTAATGGCTTTATCCCAATCAATAATTTGTCCACTATAAGTAGCCATGCGGCCTAAAATAGATGTCATAGTTGAATAAGCGCCATTTTCGGCATCGGCATATTTATACTCACCTTTTGCAATTGCTGCAAATAATTCGTCATGCTCGGTTTGATATGGATTACGCTCTTTAGATTTATCAAATTGAAATATAGTTTTACCGCGTAAATCAGTAATACGCGCTGCATCACAATAAATTTTTCCTTTGGTACCCACTAGCAGTTCATCCACTTTACTAGAAGTGCCAGGCATATGTCTACACTGCGAATTTAAAATAGATCCATCCGCGTAATGAAACTCTACATAGTGATGGTCAAATATTTCACCGTGTTCTTTTGATTTTCTAACTTGTCGTCCGCCAAAACCTTGTGCCTTAACAGGATAGCCATTCTTAAACCAGTTGATCACATCTAAATTATGAATGTGCTGTTCCGTAATATGATCACCGCAAAGCCAAACAAAATAATACCAGTTACGCATTTGATATTCCATTTCGGTTTGACCTGCTTTGCGTGGTCTTGTCCAAACGCCATCATTATTCCACCAAGCTTGCATTGATGTAATATCTCCAATCATATCTTTTTTTGCAAAGAGTGCTCGGTATGAATCTTGGTAATGTCTTTGAAGACCTACTACTACATTTAATTTTTTTTGTTTCGCAATTTTAGCAGCAGCTAAAACCCTTTGTACGCCTGCAGGATCTGTAGCTACAGGCTTTTCCATAAATATATGTTTGCCTTGCTTAACAGCTTCTTCAAAATGAATAGGTCTAAAACCTGGAGGCGTTGCAAGTATCACAACATCTGCAAGTGGTATGGCTTTTAAATAACCGTCAAAGCCTACAAATTTTCTTTCTTCAGGAACATCAAGAGTACCCTTTGTGCCAGGACCCGCGTTTGCTAGTTCTTCTCTTACATTTTTATAACATTCATCTAGGCGGTCTTTAAAGGCGTCTGCCATCGCAATAATTTTTACATTTTGCTTGCTCAGTAATGCCTGAACGGCAGCCCCTGTTCCGCGTCCACCGCAACCAATAACGGCTACTTTGATAACGTCATCAGAACCGGAAAAAAAGTTTGCTCTAGAGATTATGGGCGCAGCTGCAATGGCACCTGCAAGCATCGAACCTTGCTTTACAAAGTCTCTGCGTTTGTCATGAAAAGATGAATTTGACATATGGCTGTTGTTTTTTATTTTATTAAATAAGATGAAAAAAATTGATCTACTTGTTCAGGTGTTGGCTGTTGTAATGGCCTTACGAGTCTAATACCAACATCTTTAGCTTCTGTAAGCCACCATTTGCTTTTAGGGATTTGTGGATCACGTCTATTCCAAATGGGATCCGATTTTATTCGTTTGCCATTTCTACAAATACTAGCATCAGACAAAAAAGATCCACCACGTAAAACCTTTGGATACACTCCTTGCGTAGGCGCAACCATTGGATTTTTTGATTCGATACTAGCGTATCTATTGGGTACATAATGATCAGTGGTCCACTCCATTAAATTACCGAGCATGTCATATAATCCCCAAGCATTGGGTAATTTTTGAGCTACTTTTTGGTATTTGTTGGTACTATTTTTTTGAAACCATGCATATTTAGAAAGCATGTTAGGATCCGCTCCATAATAATAGGGCGTAGTTGTTCCTGCCCTGCTAGCATATTCCCATTCGGCCTCTGTGGGTAGTCTATAAAAAATACCTGTTTGTTTATAGAGCCATTTGCAAAACATGAATGCCGCATATTGAGACATACTATTAGCAGGGTATCCGCCCTCTTTGCCCATACCCCAGGTTAGATCCACATATTGAGGACTTGGTCTAGTTATAGCATCCACATCAGAATTTTGAGAGGTATTTTCGTCTTTTAAAAAAACATCAAATACATCACGGGTTACTTCGGTGGCACTCATCCAAAATGCATCTAATGCAATTTCTTTTTGAGGTGTTTCGTCGGTATTAATTTTTAAAGATGTAATTGTTGAACCCATTTTAAATTGTCCTGCAGGAATAGGCACCATTGCAAAACGCAAATTAGCTGCTGGTAGCTTTTGTTCATACTTTTCAAAAATGACACTACTTTGTTGCGCATGTGCACCAATGGAAATTGAACAAAATATGACTACTATAAAATTCTTAAACACGATTCATTTTTAGAATTAGTAAGTTATGAATTTTTTAGAATAGGTGCAATAATTATTGCGCTAAGTATCTATCAAATTGTCCAAAACTAACTTTGTGAATCCTTCCATTTTGTAATGTGGTGATGAGTACTTCAGATTTGTACTTTTTTGCCAATATTTTAACCTGATCAAGTGTTAGTATACTACAAGCAGTTGCCAACCAATCGGCGGTGGTAGCAGTTGGCGCTACTACTGTAATATTACGCTGAAAGGTAACTCCATAGCCGGTTCTAGGATCAATTATATGACCATACTTTATTCCCTTATGCTTCATGTATTGAAAGGCATCGCCAGATGTAGCAACAGCCTTATTGGATAAAACAAGTTTTCGTTCCAATAATCGTTCTTGCTGTCCAGGCACATTAATTCCAATGGACCATCCCTTTTTTTGAGGTGGCATACCAGCAACAACCATGTCACCTCCAGCATCGACTAAGGCATTTGTAATTCCAATGGATTGTAATAAAGCTAAAACTTTATCTGCAGCATAGCCTTTAGCGATGGCGCCCATATCCAAATAAAAGTGTGGCGCAATAAAAGTAACTGTTTGAGATATGGTATCTAATTGTAAACCGCTCATTCCAACCAATTTTTGAGCCGCAATAATTGCAGCTACTGAAGGAAATTGTTGAGATTTTCGGGCGCTTCGCCATAACCTAGAAAGTAGACCCACCGTTATATCAAAACTGCCATAAGAATCTTTGTAGGCCTCATTTGCGGTGCAAAGAAGTTCAAATAAAATGGGAGATACTTTAATGGGTACGCCTACTACTGCATCCCTTAATTTAAATAATTCAGAGGTGCTATCATAATCACTACAAATTAAATTAATGGAATCAACAAGTTTGAAACTTACTTGTGCTGCGCTATCTGCTTTTTGTTTTGAATCCGCATAGAGAACTATATTAAATGGTGATCCCATTTTTTGCATACGATACGCAAATCTATTTTGTTGGGCTGCCGATATAAATACTTGCACAAAGAATAACAAAAAGAAAATGAGCTTTTTCAAATAAAAGAAGTTTGCGTTCAAAAGATTTGTAATTTAGAAAAACTTTAATCGTGATTGGGAAAATTAAGCGGATTTTATTGTATTTATTTATTAGCTCATTTTTATATGTGCTTATCACAAAATTTGTAGACCCTCCCATTACCATTACGCAACTAACAAATGCCTTTGGGCTTGGTTTAAAAAGAGATTATGTAAGTTGGGAAGAACTAGGCTACCAAAGTAAACTAGCAGCCATTGCAAGCGAAGATCAGCTATTTGCAGAACATATTGGCTTTGATTTTGACGCCATAGAAAAAAGCCTTCGCCCTAAAAAGAAAAAGAAAAAAAGTAAAATTCCACTTGGTGGAGGTGCTAGCACGATCACACAACAGGTTGCAAAAAATGTTTTTTTGTGGCAAGGCGGTTCATATGATAAATACATCCGTAAAATTCCTGAAGTCTATTTCACTTTTTTGATTGAATTAATCTGGGGTAAAAAAAGAATTTTAGAAGTATACTTAAATGTCATTGAAACAGGACCCGGCTGTTTTGGAATGGAAGCCGCCGCTAGGCACTATTTTAATAAATCAGCAAAATCATTGACACCTGCACAAGCCGCCATGATTGTAGCTGGTTTTCCAAATCCTAAAAAATTTACTGCTAGTCCAATGAGTAAGCGCGTAAGCTGGCGCTATCCTCAAATTATGAGACAAATGAGTAATATAGATACCGATGAAGACATCTATGCATTACTGCATAAAAAATAATTTATTTCCCTGCTTTAAAAAAACGATACGAAAAAATAATGGGGGCAAACACCATAGGTATCATTATTACAAAAAAACTAATAAATGCCCACATGCCAGGTAGTACAAAACCAAGTATCATTTGAAGCATACCGCCATACAACCAAAATTTTCCAGCATAGATATGTGTTGCATTCCAATTTTCTTCATTACTCAAAGTCCATGGCAACTTAAACCCTGCAAAATAATTTTGAGAAAGCTTTGGAAAAAAAGATCCCATCACAGCAAAAAATAGACCGAGGAGTGGAAGTATCAATTTATCGATAGGTAGATCGGGCTGTTTGGTTTTAGCTAATATCACCATGTTTATCCCAGACAAAAATGCGACAGTGATGAGCCCAAATACCTTAAAATAAGCGTCATTGCTGTTTTCATACCTTTTGGGATCAATTTTTTTGATATTGATCATTATTAAATAGGTAAACAAACTAACAATTCCTATAAATACAGGTCCAAAAAAAGCCATGCCTTTAGAACCAAATCCATCAGCTTCACCTTTGAGATTAAAATGGGTTGGGATGGTAGCTGGCAAACTAGCATAAAAAGTAGATACGTATAGAAAAGGGGCTGCTAATAAAATAGCTACTAAAATGTAATGAGAATAATTCTTATTCATAGATACAGGCTTAATATATTTGTAATCAACAATTACAAAGGTTTGTAAAATTAAGAAAAATGAAGATTAAATTTATTTCTATAATGGGGTTATTGTGCTTATTTATCGTAAGCCTATTTTCATTTACACCCACTACCACAAATTCGAGTTTATCCGGAGAAGCCCTTGCTAAACAATATTGTGGTAGTTGTCATAGTTACACAGCGCCCGATTTACTAGATAAAAAAACTTGGAAAGAAAGTGTACTGCCTAATATGGGTTGGCGTTTAGGAATTAGGGGGGTTAATGATAGCCCATACGCTTCTATGGATCCAGATGAAGCAGCTATTGTAGAAAAATTAAGGGTCTATCCAAATTCACCCATCATTTCAAAATCTGACTGGCAAAAAATTGTAGACTTCTACATTGCAAAAGCACCATCAACCGTAATCCCAGCAAAACCTACTACCGTAGTAAAAACATCTACCAGACAGTTTTTTAGTGAACCTATTTTTATTGATAACAAACAAGCGCCCAAAACAAGCATGATAAAATTCAATGACGCCACAGGCACTCTATATGTGAGTGATGCCATCAATGAATTGTATGCTTTAGATAAAAATTTAAAACTCACCGAAACCTGGAATACACCATCGGCGGTGGTAGATTTATTATTTGAAAAAAACAAAGAACCAAGGGCCTTATGCATTGGTAGCATTGCACCTTCTGAAAAAAAAGAAGGTTTGCTGTTATCACTTGATTCTTCGGAACAGAAAGCTTCTTTTGGTGGATTGGCAAGGCCTGTACAAATTGAAAAAGCAGATGTAAACCAAGACGGAAAAGAAGATATCATTATTTGTCAATTTGGAAATTATACAGGTAAAATAAGTTGGTTAGATGGCGGCGATATTCGTAAAGAGAATATTTTAATATACCGCCCAGGTGCCAGAAAAGCAGAAATAGTAGATTTAAATAAAGATGGAAAATTAGACATCGTTGTTATGATGGCGCAGTCTTATGAAGGAATCTATTATTTAGAAAATAAAGGAGGTGGTAGTTTTAAAGAAACACCGCTAGCTACTTTTCCACCGGTGTATGGTGTAAGTTATTTTGAAATGATTGACATCAACAAAGATGGGTTTTTAGACATTGTTATGACCAATGGAGACAACTGGGATTTATCTAGAGTTAAAAAGAGATTTCATGGCGTTCGAATTTTACTCAATGATAAACTCAATCATTTTAAAGAAAGCTTTTTCTTTCCAATGTATGGGGCAAGTAAAGTAGTTGCCAGAGACTTTGATGGAGATGGGGATATGGATATGGCTGCAATTTCATTTTATGACGATCTTGCCAAGCCCGAACAAGGTTTTATTTATTTTGAAAACACCGGAAATATGCAGTTCGCCGCTACGTCTACACCAGAAGCGGCCTACGGCAAGTGGCTTACCATGGAAGTAGCCGATATAGATAAGGATGGGGATACCGATATCGTACTTGGTTCATTTATTTATACCTTTAGTGAAATGACCCAACTCCTATTAAAAGGAATTGAACATTTCCCTCAGTTGTTGGTGTTGCGCAACAATAAAACAAACTAAGATGCTACGCTTGTTGTTGATATTTCTTTTGCCTATTTTTCAAGTAGTCCCCACTTGGCATTCAAATTTTGATGTAGCTAAAGAAAAGTCAATTAAAGAAAATAAAATAATACTCATCCATTTTATAAATAAGCGAAGTGACGGGGGAAATATTAAACTAGAAAAAGCAATATTTGAAACAGACGAATTTGTAGCATATGCAAATAATCATCTAGTACTACTAAAAATTGATCTAGGAATAGAACAAACTAGTTCCGAAAAACAGTTTTATCACAATTCAATTATTCGTGAACGCTATAACAGTGGAGCCGTTGCACCGTTTACCATCATTACAGATGCTGATGGTAAGGTGTTAAAAACTTGGAATTATAAACAATCCTTAAAGAGTTCTGATTTAATATCAGCTATCCAAACAACGATCGAAGCAAACAAACAATAGTCTACATGAAAAAAATCATACAATATATTGGATTTGGAATTGTAGCAATACTCGTTGTCCTAGTTATTGCAGTTATTGTTTTGGCAGAACAGGATAAAAAATTAGAAACATTACTACCTATCTATACGAACAAAGAATCAAAATTCATACCTGTTCTAGGTATGAATGTGCATTATAGAATAGAAGGCAACGAATCAGATTCTGTGCCACTGGTTCTTATTCACGGCACGTCCGCATCATTACATACCTGGGATAGTTTAACACTCCTTTTAAGTGAAAAGAAAAAAATTATTCGCTTTGACTTGCCAGCTTTTGGACTTACTGGTCCCAATAAAGAAAACACATACAACGCAGATGTCTATTCTGTTTTTGTTGATTCGGTACTTGAAAAATTAAATGTCAAATCTTGTATTATTGCCGGAAACTCACTTGGTGGAAGCATTGCATGGCATTACGCGCTCTATAATCCATCACGGGTACAGCAGTTAATATTACTTGACGCAAGTGGATATCCGAAAACAAATGAAAAAGGTTCGCTTGGTTTTAAAATTGCAAGCATGCCCGTAATTAATAATCTACTCTTATGGGTAACCCCTAAATTTTTAGTTAAAAAAAGTTTAGAAGGGGTATTTATAGATAAAAATAAAATTAATGACGAATCGATTATTCGTTACCACGATTTACTATTAAGAGAAGGAAATAGAAAAGCGGCACTCTCTATTTTTAAAGCAGGTTTTAAGCCAAATCCAGCACCTATAAAAACTATAAGCAAACCAACACTTATTATTTGGGGCGATCAGGATCAACTCATCAACGTTTCAAATGCTTACTTATTTAATAAAGACATCAAAGGAAGTAAACTCGTTGTTTTAAAAAATGTTGGACATGCCCCCATGGAAGAAACACCTACAAAAGTAGCAGCAGAAATAGCTACGTTTTTAAACCTACATTAATCAATGGGTGATTCTGGATTTTCTAGTGCATTTAAAGCATTCGGAGTATCATTTAAAACCTCTACATCCCTTAATTGACGCTGAATAGCACGGGTACGAGCACCTACTACTTCATCAAGTTGCTTAAGTCCATTTTGAATATTACCCTGTGCCTTTTCTATGAGGCCACCAAATTTTTCAAACTCCGTTTTTACACTACCCAGCACTTTCCAAACTTCTCCACTACGCTTTTGAATAGCAAGCGTTTTAAAGCCCATTTGCAAACTATTTAAAATAGCGGCAAGGGTACTCGGACCCGTCACTATAATCTTATAATTACGCTGCAAATCTTCGAGTAAACTGGCTTTTCTTACCACTTCGGCATAAATACCTTCGAAGGGTAGAAATAAGATGGCAAAATCAGTAGTATTGGGCGGATCTAAGTATTTATCAGAAATGTCTTTGGCCATTTTTTTTATAGTTTGCTCTAAGTTTTTTTGAGCTGCTTCTATTTCTGGTAAATCGGAGGCATCATAAGCAGTTTGCAATTGCTCATATACATCTTTGGGAAATTTCGCATCGATAGGAAGCCACACCTGCTTATTATTATCATCACGGCCCGGTAGTTTAATTGCAAACTCTACAATGTCTGCGCTGTTTTGCTTGGTTTTTACATTAGCAGCATACTGTTCAGGTGCTAGTATTTGTTCAAGCAGCATCGCTAACTGTACTTCACCAATACCGCCACGCATTTTGACATTACTAAGTACCTTTTTTAAACCACCTACATCCCCAGCTAATGTTTTCATTTCCCCAAGTCCAAGTTGCACGGCTTCTAATTGCTTTCCAACCGCTTCAAAAGACTGACCCAGCCTTTCGTTTAGCGTTTTTTGAAGTTTTTCATCCACCGTTTCCCGCATCTGCTCCAATTTTTTTTCGGTTTGTTGTACCAGTTTTGACTGACCCTCTGTTAAGTCGGTAAATTTATTTTTAAGCTCCTGTGTTAAATCAATTAAACCAGTTCTCAAATCATCTCTATTAAGTTTATGATTGGCGTCTGTTTTTTGAATAAGACCGTCAAGTCCCGACTGTATGGTGTTATTTGTCTCTGTTCTATTAATGCTAAAATCTGTTTTTATAGAATGCTCTAGTTGTGCAATTTTAGATTGTAATATGGACATTTCATTTTGTAGCCCCGCGCCATTATTAGATTTTGATAATAAGAAGATGACCAACAAAAGTGATACGCAACTCACAGCTAACAAAGCATATAAAACAAATTCATTCATACCTAAATTTTTAGAATTCAAATATACGCGCAGGGTCCTCCACCTATTGGAGTAGTGAGATATTTAACAAAAAAATGTAAAGGATTATTATAAACTGGCACTTGCTAATAAAGTAGCAGCATTTGCAGATGGATCAATATCCGGTACTTTTATTTTTTGAATCAATGATTCCGGATTTTCTCTATTATTGGCTCCTTTTAAATACAACTTATCGTAGTAGGTAAGTAAAACACTAAAACTACTTACAACATCATCTTCAGTTAAAAAATCAATAGCCGTTTTTGTCTCTAAGCCTCCCAATCTTTTTTTAATGCGAAGTATTGCGGTCATTAATTTATCTTTTTCAAAATTACCATATCCGCTAACAATAAATTGAAGACGCTCAGAAAAAGGAATATCTAAAAAGTAAACTTTGCTCTTTCGCATTTGCTCAAATAGTGGTGTTGGAATATTGACAAGACCTATACGCCTGCTTTCATCTTCTACCCAAACATAAGCATACTCATTATGTATTTTAAAAAGTAATTGTGCTAATAAATTTTCGAACTGTTCTTGCGAAGGTTGCACCGGCTGTCCCAAATTTCCAAACGCAGAACCCTTATGGTGTGCTAGCCCTTCTAAATCAATAATGGGCTCTTTTAATGCTTGAAGCGCATGCAAGGTTTCTGTTTTACCAGATCCCGTAAATCCACCCAGTACTTTACATTGATATGGTACTGTAAATTGAGCCAATACCCAGTTCCGGTAGGCTTTATAGCCGCCAGCGAGCGTATATACGGTATAGCCGTATAAATCTAAAAGCCATGCTACCCCTGCGCTGCGCATACCACCGCGCCAACAATGCACAAGCACCACTTTATTATTCGGATCTGGGCTAGCAGCGAGTAGCGCCTCTACATCACTTACCATCGCGGCCATTTTTACGCCAAAATAGTTAAGCCCTAATTTGATAGCAGGCTGTTTCCCTTGTTGTTTGTATGCGGTACCAACTACCTTTCGTTCTTCATCTGAAAACAGGGGTAAAGAATATGCGTTTTTCATGTGGGCATGCGCATACTCCGATGGGCTTCTTACATCCAGTATTGGATACTGTTCTAACATGGAAATAAATTCTGTTATAGATATACGTTTTACAGCCATCCTTACAAATATAAAGAAACGCTGCTAGATAGCTTTTTTTCTATTCACAAAATAAACACCCGAAAAAATAAGAACTGCTGCTGCTCCTTTGATGATTGTAAAATGTTCACCCGCAAAAACCATTGCAATAATTGTTGCAAAAACAGGTTGGGTGTATATGTAGGCCCCCGTTACGGATGGGCCAAGTTCAGATAAACCATATACTGTAAATAAATAGGATAAAAAAGTAACAAGAAGTACCACAAATGCAAGTGCTAACCATTGTGGCGTTCCAAATATAGACCAATCGGTGGCTACAAAATCAGGCAGGGCAATGGGCAAAATAAAAATAGTGCCAAAGGTAAATACCCAACGTAATACGTGAAGTGCATTGTATTTTTCCATGAGCGGTTTTACGAGCACCATATAAAATGCATAGGATATAGCATTTATAAGTATAAACAAATCTCCAAGCAAACTACTGCTATTACTAGATTGTACGTCTTTTACAAGTACGAGTAAACTAGCGCCGCCTATACCAAGCGCCAGTCCGAAAAATTTATTAATATTAAATTTTTCATGGAGTAGCCAAATAGCGATAATGGTAATAAATATGGGCGTAGCTAATGAAAGCAGTGAACTATGAATGGCAGATGTCAATGCTAGTCCTTTAACAAACATTATTTGATTGATGACCACACCTGTTATACCACAAAGTATAAACAGTGGAATATCTTTTTTATCGATAGAAACTCTAGATGGCTTAAATAATAATAAAGACCAAAATAATACAAGACTCACCACAACGCGAACTACATTTAATGAATAGGGCGCTAAATATTGAGGTGTAATTGTTTTTATAACCGCGTAACCTGCACCAAAAATTAAATTTGCAATTAATACTGCAATATGTGCCTTTGTCTTTGAATTCATGAAGCAAATATAAAGCAATGCTTGTCTGCTTTTTCATTTAGTGTAACAACGTCAAATGTAGCCTGATCCATTATTACAGCCATTTG